>NZ_QHHQ01000006.1:300000-416250 GCF_003258595.1 Acuticoccus sediminis | reverse complement strand
CCGCTCGCCGCGCGAGTTCATCAGGCTCAGTGCCTAAATCCAACCGCCGCTTGTCCGGCGAAATGGGGTGCACTCCACCGAGCAAGGCCAGCGCATCGCCGACCTCGTGACGCAACGATATCAGCACGAACAGGCTCTTGATGCCGAGACCGAAGCCCTGAAGGCCCAAAAGGCAGCAGCGGCGGACACTGCCCAGGAAACTGCGCAGCTAGGCCAACAGCTTGGTTCGGCCTTCTCCGATGCGTTCTCCGGATTCTTGCAGGATCTGAAGAGCGGCAAGTCTGGCGTAGAGGCTTTGCAAAACGCCCTTTCCCGCCTCGCCGATCAACTACTGAATATGGTAGTTAGCAACCTGTTCAGCAGCCTGTTGGGTGGTTTGGGGTTCGCAGGCGGTGGCGAGGTGAATGTACCTTCGTTCGCCAGTGGCGGCAGGATCAGTGGCCCCGGTTCGGGCACCAGCGATTCCATTCTAGCGCGTGTGTCGGACGGCGAGCACATCATTCGCGCCAAACAGGCAAAGCGCTTTCGGCCCCTTCTGGAGGCGATCAACAGCGGTGCAATCGACCGGCTTCCGGCCTTTGCGGCTGGCGGTGCCGTTGGCGGTGCGAGCGCAGCAATGATGGCGGGCTCGGTTGGCGGCAATCAGACCGTCAACTTCGCCCCGGTGATCAACGTGGAGAGCAAGGCATCGGGCGATCCCGTTGCCGACGCTAAGCAGGCCAAGGCCATTGGGGACGCGGTAGAGGATCGAATGCGCCATCTGGTCGTCAACGAAATGATGCGCCAGCAAAGGCCCGGTGGCATCCTTCGTCGGTGAGGGGCGCATATGAATGGACGTTGAGAAGGCGTCCAATCTCGGGATGGCGCGGGTACACGTAGTCCCCTGCGTCATTCACCCCTACGCCATGGTAGGTGGCATTAAACGCGACACACTCGTCATTCCAGGCGTTTTCGCACACCTCCGATCTGACCGGTGGCAAGACGACGCTGATATCGTCGTTTAGCTGCTTCGTCGGCACCACGCCGCAGTTCCAATCGCCCATCAGCCGACGACCGACACGGGCCATCGCCTCAAACTCGACGTCGGTGAACTTGGACGTCTCACCGCCCCATTCGTCATCGCCGCATAGCAGCGCGTCGAGGATGGCTTCCTCCTCCTCGGTGAACTCGTCATCGTCGCCGAATTCGTCGTGATAGTCCGCCCCGAAGGCCGGCGCGAACGCCATGCACTCAATCTCTTCGGCCCATTCCGCCATGAGGCGATATCCGGCCTGAGCTTCAGCTTCGTAATCAACCTGCATCTACAACCTTTCATATGTGATTCCGTTGGTGATGTTGTTAAGACTGCCCAGAAGCAGGCCGGTCGTCAAGCGGCATTTGCATTTGAAATTTCGCCAGAGTCCGCCTGAACTCTGGCTAACAAAATAGTATTTTATAATTTACTGCCTAAATCCAATACGCCCGGAATGGGTATCTTGAATTGTGTTCGGCGTGAGTCTAATCGGACCGCAGCACCAACCAGTACCCGCGAAATTTTGCAGGGTATTTTGCCGATGGTCCCGTTCGCCTGTAGCCACAATGGGGCTTAAGGTATTCGCTCAAGGATTATTGAGTTTGGTTTCGTATTCGTCGGTGAAAATAAAGCATTGACACGAATGCCGGCGCATCATAGGTGTCGATTACGGAAGCAATGGTGCTACCGGTTAAGAAGAGTGGATTAGCGTGGAAGTTTCAGAGCAAGAATTTTACGGTCTCGTTGACCGCATTGCCAATGAGTTCGTCGGGTTGTTCCCGAAGCATACCGGCATTGCCTTGGAGGATATGGCGGACGACGATAGCTTTTTGGACGACTCCGTCTGTACCGTTGTCACGCAGATCCTAGCGATAGGCTGCGGCATTGGGATCAAGGGTTCTATCGGATAGAACCGGAGTACCAGCGAATGCGAACGGCCCAACGCGCATTCGGAATGGTATGAAGTAACCCGGCTCAGAAAGCCGGGTTCATTATTTTGTGGGTTGGGCGAACCCTTAACGGCGAAGGATTGTCCACCCTTCGTTTTGGCGCCCACCTTCGTCTAACTATCTGATTTTAAGAGTGAAATTCGGTCCTCTTAATCAGCGGGTCCACGGTTCGAGTCCGTGTGCGCCTACCAAGTTTCCCACACAACTTGGTTCCAAACCCAACCTCCCCGGTCATCGCCGCGCGATCTGCACCACCGCCTGACGCGGTTCTGCACGCACATGCCGGCCGTTGGCCTCCCGCTCCGCACTCCGACACCTCCGCGCGGCGCAAGCGCCGCCCCGCGTGACCTCACGCGTCCGCGGGGCACGAGCCGCACGCCAGCTTGCGCGGCACTCACCCATCGCTCGCGGGCGGGGTCATCGCAGCTCCGTCGATTTGGCCAGACGCCGGAGCCGTCCTCGATCCCGCGGCGCCGGCACAGGTGTCGACACGGCGGACCGCTATTCCGCCGGGCAGGCGCCGCGCAGGTCGTCCATGATGGGGCAGTCCGGGCGGTCGTCGCCATGGCAGCGCACGACGAGCGCTTCCAGGGTGGCGCGCATCGCCTGAAGCTCGGCGATCTTCGCCTCGATGCGGGTGAGGTGGCCCTCGGCGACGGCCTTCACGTCGTGGCTGTGGCGGTGGTCGTTCCGCTCCAGCGTGAGGAGCGTACGGCAGTCCTCGACGCTGAAGCCGAGCGAGCGCGCCCGGCCGATGAAGGCGAGCGCCGCCAGTTCCCCCTCGCCGAAGACCCGGTAACCGTTCGTGAGCCGCTGCGGGCGCACGAGGCCGATGTCCTCGTAGTAGCGGATCGTCTTGGCCGGAACGCCGCTGTGCGCGGCCGCATCTCCGATATTCATCGACGTCTCCATACGCCTCCATGTGCCTCGCAATCAGATGGGTGCGGGTCTCTTGACCTTCCAGTGACTGGAAGCCCCACATCGCTTCCGTTGCCCGCAATCGGCACCCGCAGCACATGAGGCAGGCCATGGCCCACACCCATCACGCCCACGAACACGCCATGCCGGAGACCACACCGCCGCCGACGGTCGTGCGCGACCCTGTCTGCGGCATGACCGTCGATCCCGCCGCCGGCAAGCCGACCCATGTCCACGACGGCCACACCTATCATTTCTGCTGCGAGGGCTGCCGCAAGAAGTTCGCCGCCGCGCCGCAGGACTACCTGACGGCCGAGGACCCGGTCTGCGGCATGAACGTCAACCGCGCGAGCGCGCGGTTCATGGTCCGCCACGAGGGCGAGAAGGTCTATTTCTGCTCCTCCCGCTGCCAGGAGAAGTTCGAGGCCGACCCGGCCTCCTACATGGGCGACCGCCCCGCGCCGGAGCCGATGCCCGAAGGCACCATCTACACCTGCCCGATGCACCCCGAGATCGAGCAGGTCGGCCCCGGGAGCTGCCCGATCTGCGGCATGGCGCTCGAGCCGAAGGGCGTGCCGGTGGGCGAGGTCGGCCCCAACCCCGAGTTGGTCGACTTCACGCGGCGCTTCACCGTCGGGGCGATCCTGACGGTGCCGCTGGTGATCATCGCGATGGGGCCGATGGCGGGGCTCGACGTCCCGGCGCTGATCGGCCCACGCGTCGCGAAGTGGGCCGAGCTGGTGCTGGCGACGCCGGTCGTCCTGTGGTGCGGCTGGCCGTTCCTCGAGCGCGGGGCACGCTCGTTCCGGTCGATGAACCTCAACATGTTCAGCCTCATCGGCATGGGCGTGGCGGCGGCCTACCTCTTCAGCCTCGTCGCCGTGCTGGTGCCCGGCATCTTCCCGGCGGGCTTCCGCGACCACAACGGCGAGGTCGGCGTCTACTTCGAGGCGGCGGCGGTCATCGTCGTCCTCGTGCTCCTCGGCCAGATCATGGAGCTGCGGGCGCGCGAGCGCACCGGGACCGCGATCCGCGCCCTCCTGGACCTTGCCGCAAAGACGGCGCGCATCGTCCGCGCGGACGGCCGCGAGGAGGAGGTTCCGCTGGAGGATGTCGTGCTGGGCGACCGGCTGCGCGTGCGCCCCGGCGAGAAGGTGCCCGTGGACGGGACGGTCGTGGAGGGCCGCTCCTCCATCGACGAGTCCATGCTGACGGGCGAACCCGTCCCGGTCGAGAAGGTCGCCGGCGACACCGTCACCGGCGCGACGCTCAACGGTTCCGGCACCCTGATCATCGAGGCGACACGCATCGGCAAGGACACGATGCTGTCGCGCATCGTCGAGATGGTCGCCTCGGCGCAGCGCTCGCGCGCGCCGATCCAGAAGCTCGCCGACCGGGTTGCCGGCTGGTTCGTGCCGGCGGTCATCGGCGTCGCGGTGCTGGCGTTCGTCGCCTGGTCGGCCTTCGGCCCCTCCCCGTCGTTCGGCCACGCGCTGGTCGCGGCGATCTCGGTGCTGATCATCGCCTGCCCCTGCGCGCTGGGCCTGGCGACGCCGATGTCCATCATGGCCGCCACCGGACGCGGGGCGCAGGCCGGCGTCCTCATCCGCGACGCGGAGGCGCTGGAGGGATTTGCCCGCGTCGACACCCTGATCGTCGACAAGACCGGGACGCTGACGATCGGCAAGCCCGAGCTCGTCGCCGTCGTCCCCGAGGGCGCCCATGACGAAGACGAGGTGCTGCGCCTCGCCGCGAGCCTCGAGCGCGGCTCGGAGCACCCTCTCGCCGAGGCGATCGTGAAGGGCGCCGAGGCGCGCGGCCTCGAGCTCGCCAAGGCGGAGGACTTCGAGGCGGCCACCGGCAAGGGCGTCTCCGGCCGCGTCGAGGGCCGCGCCGTCGCGCTCGGCAACGCCAAGATGCTGTCCGACCTCGGCATCGCTGCCCCGACCGATGACGCCGACGCGCGCCGCGACCAGGGCGAGACGGTGATGTTCGTGGTGGTGGACGGGGCCGTCGCCGGTCTCGTCAGCGTCGCCGACCCGGTGAAGGAGACGTCTGCCGACGCCCTGAAGGCGCTGCACGAGCTCGGCCTTCGCATCATCATGGCGACCGGCGACAACGCCCGGACCGCCAGGGCGATCGCGGGCCGGCTCGGCATCGACGACATCCGCGCCGACGTCTCCCCCGAGGACAAGGCCACCATCGTCGCCGAGCTGAAGCGTGAGGGCCGCACGGTCGCGATGGCGGGCGACGGCGTCAACGACGCTCCGGCACTCGCGGCGGCCGACGTCGGCATCGCCATGGGGACCGGCGCCGACGTTGCCATCGAAAGCGCCGGCCTGACGCTGGTGAAGGGGGATCTCAACGGCATCGTGCGCGCGCGCCGCCTGTCGCTGGCGACGATGGCGAATATCCGCCAGAACCTCTTCTTCGCGCTGATCTACAACCTCGCCGGCGTACCGATCGCGGCGGGCGTGCTCTACCCGGTGTTCGGCATCCTGCTGTCGCCGATGTTCGCGGCGGCGGCGATGAGCCTGTCATCGGTGTCGGTCATCTCCAACTCGCTGCGGCTCAAGGCGGCGAAGATCTGACCCGGCACTCGCCGCCGGGCCGTCTGCGCCCGGCGGATCAGCCGGCCTTGCGCTCGCGCAGCGGCCGGCGTAGCGCGGCCCAGAGCGTCGTGCCGGTCAGCATGCCGAGGACGTAGACGCCGATCACCACGACAGCGAGCGGAGCCGTCAGCGACCAGCTGAACAGCGCGACGGTGACCGACCCGGTGTTCTGGATCGCGAAGATCGCGATCAGGATGACGAGGACGACGGCGATGATCGAATTGATGCGGTGCATGGCTCTTTGCTCTCTCGATGGTCGATCCGCAGGCGGGGCCGCCAGCGGGAGGCGCGCGAACGGTCCGGCCCGGTCCATCGGCTCGCATGCCGCGGTCCCCGGCCGCCGTTGAGGACGGACCCGCCGCGAAGGCCACCCCCGCCGGCGCGTTCGATCCGATCCTCCCACGAAGGAGTGCCGGTGCGATCGCATCTCAGCAAGATTTTTCTTGCCGCGATCCGCAATCGCCCCGGTCTCGTCCCCGGCCGGTGGCGATCCCTCGCCGCGCCCCCCGTCTCGCAACGCGCGCGGCGACGCGGATGCCCCCTTCCCTCGTTTCGGCAACGGTGCTGCGCGCCAGGCTCCACGATGAGCGGACCGGTAGACGCGAGCCGTCGCCGGAAGACTTATGCACAGACGCGAACGCACCCGCCAAAATTTCCCAGGCGTTTGGAATTAGGCCCTTGCAATGGCCGGAGCGGGGGGATAGATGGGGGCCTCCAACGCACTCCGGTTCGCCCGGAACTGCAAGGCCGGCGCCGGTAGCTCAGCTGGATAGAGCACCAGACTACGAATCTGGGGGTCGGGGGTTCGAATCCTCCCCGGCGCGCCAACAAATCAACGCCTTCGACTGGGTCGTTTGATGGGTTGGACAAGAGCGGCTGACGATTGGACATATCCCCAGGCAGTTCGTTCGGCATCACCATATCGGCAATCGGCTCGTGGTGACGCAATGTGCGATCCTTCGAAACGCATCGTGGGGTGAGCGACGCCACGTGCTCGTCATCACGCCCGGTCAGACCAGGGCCGGCACATGGTCGTTCGTTGGCCATGAAAGGCCGCCGTTGCCTGCCCGATCAGGGAATTGGCCGACGGCCGGGTTGATGGCTCCGGGTCTGCTTACCGTCATGCTCGCTGACGCGGGCCTACGGATGGGCCGTGAGGGCACGGGCAGGATGTAGCGCCCCCCGGTGCACCGCCTATGGCCGCCTTCGATCGCCTCCCCTTTTTGCTTCCGAACGACATCGAACCCGACCCGGCCGGCGAGGGCGAGCCGGTCCGATCCGGCCCGGCTGCGCCGATTGACAGGGTGCGCGGCGGGCCGACAGTCTGGGCGCCGTCGTTGAACTCACGCGAAACAGGGGCGCGGATGTCGGACGTTCTGGTGGTCGGGGCCGGTCCCGTGGGCCTCACGATGGCGTCCGAGCTCGCACGCCACGGCATCCGCTGCCGCATCGTCGACCGGATGGAGATCCCGCTCCCCTATTGCCGCGCCATCGGCGTCACCCCGCGCACGCTGGAGGTGTGGGATGACATGGGGGTCGCCCGCGAGATGGTCGACGCCGGCCTCTGGCTCGAGGGCATGCGCTCGTACATCGACGGGCACCCCGTCGGCGACACCGCCGCCACCTTCGACGACCTCCCCTATTCCGAGCTCGGCCTGCCGCAGTACGAGACCGAGCGGCTGCTCGGCCGCCACCTCGCGCGGTTCGGCATTGCGGTCGAGCGCGGCGTCGCGCTGAGCGAGCTCGTCCAGGACGGGACCGGCGTCGCCGCGCGGCTGGAACACGCCGACGGCTCGGCCGAGAACGCGCGCTTCCGCTACGTCGTCGGCTGCGACGGCGCCCACAGCGCGGTGCGGCACGCGCTCGGCATCGGCTTTCCGGGCGAGGCCTTCCCGATGGGCTTCATGCTCGGCGACGTCAGGATCGAATGGGACCTGCCGCGCGGCATGGCGTTGCGCGCCCTCAGGCTGAACGAGGACGCCGCGCCGGACATGTTCATCGCCATCCCGCTGCCGGAGGCGGGCCGCTATCGCGTCTCGATGCTGGCACCGGAGCCCGGGGATGACGCGGCCGGCACCGACCACGGCATCCAGACCGAGGCGAAGGGACCGGATCTGGCGGCGATCGCGGCCGTCGCGGCGGCGCTCCTGCCGGAATTGCCGCCGATCTCGGACCTGCGCTGGTCGTCCTATTTCCGCATCAGCATGCGCCTCGCGGACCGCTACCGCGACGGGCGCGTCTTCATCGCCGGCGACGCGGCGCACATCCACCCGCCGACGGGCGGCCAGGGGATGAACACCGGGATCCAGGACGCCTACAACCTCGCCTGGAAGCTCGCGCTTGTGCTGCAGCGCGCGGCTCCCGAAACGCTCCTCGACAGCTACGAGAGCGAGCGCCGGCCGGTGGGCGCCGACGTCGTGCAGCGGACCCGCGCGGCGAGCGAGAACTACGGCCGGGCCAAGGGTGAAAAGCCTGACCGCCTCGCCGACACGCAGATCCTGGTGAGCTATCGCGGCGGCGATTTCGTGACCGCCGGCGAGCCGCCGCTACCGGCGCACGGCCCGGCGCCCGGCGATCGCGCTCCGGACGCCGCCGGACTGCGGCGCCGCGGCATCGGCTTTCCCGTCCGCCTGTTCGACATCCTTCGCGGGACGGACCACGTGCTCCTCGTCCAGCTCGGCGATGCGGGCGAGACGGCGCTTGCCGAACTCGGTGCGTTCGCCGCGGACCTCGCGGCGACGTACGGCACGCACGTGCGCCTCTGCGCGATCGCACCGGCCGACGTCGCCTGGCAGCCGCTGATGCCACTCTGCGTCGACGCGGAAGGATCGTTCGCCGCAGCGTATGGGCCGGGCGAGACCGCGGTCCTCGTCAGGCCGGACGGCTATGTCGGCTGGCGCGGTCGATCCTGGCGTGACGCCACGCTCGGGAGCCACCTCGCCAAGATCTTCACGGCCTGACACCAGCCGCCGCGCCGCTCGCGAAACGGCCGGCCCCCGCCCCGAACAAGCGCCACCTCCGGAACGGACCGCCGACGGCTCAGGCCCGGGGTGCTGACACCGCGCGTCTGCCCCCTCCCAATCGGTCCTGACGCTCACGCCGGGCCCGGTCGAGAACCCGCCCACTGATCGAGGCGCCCGGCGCGACCCGCATCGGAGTGTCGCTGCGCATTCTGCCCGGCTCCGCCCCTGCCGCAGGGACGGGTCCGCGCCGCGCGTTTCGAGGCGACGGGGTTTTGTCTCACTGTTCGCAACTTCATTTCATGCGCCGAAAAACATCGCTGATACGTGTTGATTGAAGCGATAATTAATGCTCTTTCTGTTGCGCATAACGAGACTGCGGAGCCGAAGACCACGCCATGGACGAGATGCAGAGCGTCTCTCGCGCGATCACGACGCTGCGGACGGTCGCCGAGACCGGGACCGCCGGCGCCCGCGTGACCGACGTCTCGCTCCACCTCGGCCTCCACAAGGCGTCGACGTCGCGGCTGCTCGCGAGCCTCGTCTCGCTCGGCGCGCTCGTCCGCGGCGAGGACCGCCGCTTCCGCGTCGATGCCGACTTCCTCGCCACCCTCGGCGCGCCCGCGAACCAGGCGCGGCTGCGCCAGGCCGCGCGCCCCGGCCTCGCCCGCCTCACCCACGAGCTGCAGGACACCAGCTTCCTGTCGGTCCGCAGCGGGCTCGATTCGCTGTGCATCGACCGGCACGTCGGCGCCTACCCGATCCAGGCGCTGTCGCTCGACATCGGCAGCCGCCGGCCGCTCGGCGTCGGCGCCGGCAGCCTCGCCCTCCTCGCCTGGCTCGCCGAGCCGGAAGGCGAGGAGACGCTTCAGGCCCAGGCCGGGCGGCTCGGCAACTACCCCCACATCACCGTCGAGATGATCCGAGCCAACGCCGGGATCGCGCGCGGAGCCGGCGTGACCGAGCTTCCCAACTTCGTCATCCCCGGGATGACGGGCATGGGCGCCCCGGTCCGGGACGCCTCGGGTCTCGTCGTCGCGGCGATCAGCGTCGCCGCCGTCGGCGATCGCCTTTCCGGCGCGCGGCGCGAGCAGGCCACCGCCCTCCTGATGGAGGAAGCGGCCGCCATCGGCGCCCGTCTCACGGACAACAACGCAACGGGACGCGACCTCGGCCCTCCCCAGGCGCCGGCACAGCGGCAACCCGCGCCCCGAAAGCGGGCCATCAAAGGGAGAAACGACCATGAAGACGACATTCGGAGCGATCATCGCACTTAGCGTGGGCCTCGGCCTCACCCCGGCGAACGCGCAGAACCTGACACTCGCGTCCGGCCCCTCGGGCGGGACCTGGTATCCGCTCGGCGCGGCGCTCGCCAACATCATCGAGCGGGAAGTCCCCGGCACGCGCGTCAGCGTCGTCAACGGCGTGACGGTCGCCAACATCCTCGGCACCAACGCGGGCCAGTACGACCTCGCGATGTCGCTCTCCACCACCAACGCCGAGGCGGTCGAGGGCATCGGCCAGCACTTCGCCGGGCCGCAGGAGAACATCACCGGGATCGCGAAGTTCTACGCCTCGCCGTACCAGATGGCCGTACGCGCCGACAGCGACATCAAGAGCGTCGAGGACTTCTCCGGCAAGATCGTCAATCCGGGCGTCGTCGGCGGCTCCACCGACGTGATGACCCAGAACGTCCTCGGCCTCTACGACCTCTCCTACGACGACCTCGGCCGCGTCGAGCGCCTCTCCTACGCCGACGCCTCGATGCAGATGAAGGACGGCCACCTCGACGTCTTCACCGGCATCCTGTCCGTCCCCTCGGGCGCGATCTCCGAAGTGGCCCTCGGCACCGGCGTGCGGCTCATCCCCGTCGGCGAGGACAAGATCGCCGCGCTGCAGGAGAAGAACCCCGGCTACGCGTCGATCGAGATTCCGGCCGGCACCTACAAGGGCCAGACGGAGGCGACGCTCGCGGTCGGCATGAACAACGTCCTCATCGCCAACAAGTCGCTCGATCCGGAGCTGGTGGAGAAGATCACCCGCGCCATCGTCGAGAACGCGGCCGAGCTGCACAGCGTCAACGCCGCGCTGAAGGACTTCGGGCCGGAGACGGCGGCGGACGGCATCGGCGTCACGCTGCATCCCGGCGCCGCCCAGTACTACGACACCGCCAAGTAGGTCGAAGAGAGGAGCAGCCCTGCCCCCGCGGCAGGGCGTCATCCCATGGTATTGCGAACGCTGTTCATCGTGGCCGCGCTGGCGCTGGCGGCCTTCCATCTCGGCACCGGGTTCTTCGGCGTGTTCCAGAGCTTCACGCAGCGGAACGCGCACCTCCTGCTCGTCGTCGCGTGCCTCGCGGCGGCCGCCCTCACGGCGCCGGGCGCCTCGCGCCGCGAGCGTATCGTCACGATCGGCGCGTCGGTCGCGCTGTCGGCCGCGCTGATCTACAACCTCGCCCTCGCGGACTACTTCAACAACCGCATGGCCTACGTCATGCCGCTGTCGACGGTGGCGATCGTCATGGCCTTCATCGGCATGGCGAGCCTCTTCGTCATCTCGGTCCGGCTCCTGGGCGTCGCGTTCGGCGCGATCGTCGCGGTCTTCCTGCTCTACGCCGCGTTCGGCCACCTCATTCCCGGCGCGCTCGGGCACCGCTACTTCGGCGTCTCCTGGACCGTGGACCACCTCTGGTACACGAAGGAGGGCGTGTTCGGCATCCCGCTGGGCGTGTCGGCGACATACATCTACCTCTTCGTCCTGTTCGGCGCGGTGCTCGACCGCTGCGGCGGCGGGCAGTTCATGATCGACATGGCGATGGCCCTCACCGGGCGCCTTCGCGGCGGCCCCGCCAAGGCGGCCATCATCGGCTCGGCCGCCATGGGCACCATCTCGGGCTCCGCCGTCGCCAACGTGGTGACGACCGGCGCGGTGACGATCCCGCTCATGAAGCGCAACGGCTACAAGCCGCACTTCGCGGCGGGGGTCGAGGCGGCGGCCTCTTCCGGCGGGCAGCTCATGCCGCCGGTGATGGGCGCGACCGCCTTCATCATCGCCGAGTTCGTCGGCCGCCCCTACGCCGAGGTCGCCGTCTCGGCGATCGTGCCGGCGCTCCTCATGTACCTCGGCATCTTCGTGACGGTGCACTGCGAGGCGCTGCGTTCGGGCATCCAGCACGGCGTGCGCGGCCCGGCGATCCCCGCCGTGCTGCGCGAGGGGATCCTGTTCGTCCTGCCGATCGTCGTCGTCGCCTACTCGGTCTTCATCTATTCGCCGATGCGCGCCGGCCTCAACGGCGTCCTCACCGTGGTGGCCGTCGCGGCGACGTACGCCTTGCTGCGGGGCGGTCTCGTGAAGCTGCCGCGGCGGCTTCTGGACGGGATCGTCGAGGCCGCGAAGGCCGCGGGCCCGGTCGCGGTCGCCTGCGCGGCCTCGGGCATGATCGTCGGCATCCTCAGCCTCACCGGACTCGGCCTGACGGTGAACCGCGTCATCCTCGAGCTTGCCGGACACTCGCTGATTGGCGCGCTCGTCCTGACGATGGTCTCCTCGCTGATCCTCGGCATGGGGCTGCCGACGGTCGCCGCCTACCTGGTCCAGGCCGGCATCACCATCCCGGCCCTCATCGACCTCGGGGTCTCGCCGATCCCGGCGCACCTCTTCGTCTTCTACTTCGCGATCCTGGGCAATGTGACGCCGCCGGTCGCCGTCGCCGCCTACGCCGCGGCCGCGGTGGCGGACAGCAACCCGTCGCGCACCGGCTGGACCGCGTTCGCGATCTCCGTCCCGGCCTTCATCGTGCCGTTCATGTTCGTGATGGACCCGGTGCTGCTTCTCGACGGCAGCATCTGGCGGATCTTCCTCTCCATCGCGACGGCGGCGATCGGCGTCGCGGCGCTCGCGTCGGCCATTGTCGGCTACGCCACCGGACCGCTCGGGATCGTGCCGCGCATCCTGCTCGCGGGCGGCGCGCTGATGATGCTGGTGCCCGGCTGGGCGAGCGACATCGGCGGCGTCGTCCTCGCGGCCGCCGCCCTCGCCCTCGCCGGCCGCACCGGCGCTCGGACCCCCATCCAACTGAAGGAGGCGCCGAAATGACGCCCGTCGCCATCGAAGGGGTAGGTCTGACCCCCTTCGGCCGCCTGGAAGGGCGCGACACGCTGGACCTCATGTCCGAGGCCGCGACCCTCGCCCTCGCCGATGCGGGCCTGGAACGCGGGGCCATCGACGGCCTCGTCACCGGCTACTCGACCGCGATGCCGCACCTGATGCTGGCGACCCTCTTCGCCGAGCATTTCGGGATCCGGCCGCACTACGCGCAGGCGATCCAGATGGGCGGCGCCACGGGCTGCGGCATGGTCATGCTGGCGCGGCTTCTCGTTGCGTCCGGGCAGTGCCGGCGGGTGCTGGTCGTCGCGGGCGAGAACCGCCTCACCAACACCGGCGGCCGCGACAGCGCGATCCAGACGCTCTCCCAGGTCGGCCACGCCCGCCACGAAGTGCCGCACGGCGCGACGATCCCGGCCTACTACGCCCTCCTCGCCTCGCTCTACGGCAACGCCTACGGCACCTCCGAGGAGGACCTCGCCGAGGTCGCCGTCTTCATGCGCGACCACGCCGCGCGGATGGAGGGGGCGCACCTCACCGACGCGATCACGGTCGCCGACGTGATGGGCTCGCGCCCCATCGCAACGCCGCTCAAGATGATGGACTGCTGCCCGATCTCCGACGGTGCCACGGCGCTCGTAGTGTCTGCGGATGCACCGGCCGGGGCCCCCTTCCTCGTCGGCAGCGGCCAGGCGCACCGCCACCAGCACATCTCCGTCGCCACCGACGTCGACCGCTTCGGCGCCTCCGACGCGGCCGGCCGTGCCTTCGCCGAGGCGGGCCTTGCGCCGGAGCAGATGGAGGTGCTCGGCATCTACGACAGCTTCACCATCACCGCGACGATGCTGCTGGAGGAGCTCGGCTTCTCCGCCCGCGGCAAGACCGCGGAGGACATCCGCGCCGGGCGCTATGCCAGCGACGGCGGCATCCCGCTCAACACCCACGGCGGCCTCCTCTCCTACGGCCACCCTGGCGTTGCCGGCGGCATGGCGCACATCGTCGAGGTGGTGCGGCACATGACCGGCAAGGCGGGCGGGCGGCAGGGGTCCCGGCGGCCCGCCTTCGGCTTCTGCCACGGCGACGGCGGGATCCTGTCCGCCCACGTCAGTCTCGTCCTCGCCATGGAGCCCAGAACAGCGGAGCCGCGCCCATGAAGGTTCGCCAACAATGAAGGCCATCGAAGAGCTCGTCCGCGCCGAGGCCGCGCAGGGCCGCATCGCCTACCAGAGCTGCCGGGCCTGCGGCACCGTCGCCGCCTTCCCGCGCCCCTTCTGCCCCTCCTGCGGCTCGGCGGACATCGAGTACCTCTCGTCGGAAGGGCGCGGCCGCGTCGCCGCCGTGACGACGCTTCACCGCGCACCGACCCTCGCCCACAAGGAGCGTCTTCCCTACTCGGTCGCCCTCGTCGACCTCGAGGAAGGCATCCGCGTGATGGGGGGCGCCGCCGAGGGCCTTGCGGTCGGCGACGCCGTCACCGCACAGTCGCTCGAATTCGACGGCGCGCCCCTCATCCATTTCATCCCGTTCGACCGGACCCGACCATGAGCCTTGCCCCCTTCCTTTCGCCCGAGAGCGTCGCCATCGTCGGCGCGTCGGACAATCCCGACAAGATCGGCGGCCGTCCGATCCGCTACCTGAGAGAGTTCGGCTTCAAGGGCGACGTCTTCCCGATCAATCCCGGCCGCGACACGGTGCAGGGCCTGAAGGCCTACGCCTCCCTCGCAGACCTCCCGAAGGTGCCGGACGCCGTCATCATCGCCGTCGCCGGCACCGGCGTCGTGGACACCGTCAACACCTGCGCCGCGCTCGGCGTGAAGGCCGCCATCGTGATGGCGAGCGGCTTCGGCGAGACGGGCCCCGAAGGCAAGCGCATCGAGGCCGAGATGCGCGAGACCGCCCACAAGGCCGGCATGCGCATCGTCGGCCCCAACAGCCAGGGCCTCGCCAACTTCGGCACCGGCGCGGTCCTCAGCTTCTCGACCATGTTCATCGAGGCGCAGCCCGAGGACGGGCCGGTCGCCTGCATCAGCCAGTCGGGCGCGATGAGCGTCGTGCCCTACGGCATGCTGCGCGCCCGCGGCATCGGCGTGCGCCACTGCCACGCCACCGGCAACGACAGCGACGTCAACGTCGCCGAGCTCGCCGCCGAGGTGGTGCAGGACCCGGACGTCAAGCTCCTGCTGCTCTACCTCGAAAGTCTGCCCGACCCGGCCGCCCTCGCCCGCACCGCGGCGATCGCCAAGGAGCGCGACGTTCCGATCATCGCCGTGAAGTCGGGCCGCACGGCAGCCGGCTCGCGTGCCGCGCAGTCCCACACCGGCGCAATCGCCACAGAGGACCGCATCGTCGACGCGTTCTTCGCCAAGAACGGCATCTGGCGCGCCAAGGGAATGCGCGACCTGGTGCGCGCGGCCGAACTCTACCTGAAGGGCTGGAAGCCGGTGGGGCGGCGCCTCGCCGTGATCTCCAACTCCGGCGCGACCTGCGTCCTCGCGGTCGACGCGGCCGAGCATGCGGGCCTCGAGATGGCCGAGTTCCCGCCCGCCATCGAGGACGAGCTGCGCTCCATCCTTCCGGGCTTCGCCTCCCCCCGCAATCCGGTCGACATCACCGCCGCGCTGCTGACCGACAGCGGCCTCTTCAGCCGGGTGCTGCCGGCGGCGGGTCGCGACACCAGCGTCGACATGTTCCTCGTCGGCATCCCCGTCAGCGGCAAGGGCTACGACTTCCCGCGCTTCGCCGCCGACACGGGTGCGTTCCTGAAGGACGGCGGCAAGCCCGTGGTCCTCGCCGCGCCGCAGGCGTCAGTGCGCGAGGCGTTCGCGCGCGAGGGCGTGCCGGTGTTCGAGACCGAGGACGACGCGGTCGAGGCGATGACGCAGTTCGTCAACCACCGCGCCCTGATGGCCCGCTCGCGTCCCGGCGCCCCCGCCGCCGCGCGCCCCCCCGCGCCATTGGAGGGCCTCGACGAGAACCGCTCGCTGCAGCTCATCGCCGCCGCGGGCGTAACGGTCGCCCGCCACCGCCTCTGCACTACCCTCGACGCCGCGCGGTCCTTCCTTGAGGACGCACCGGGCAAGATCGTCCTCAAGGCCTGCTCGGCGGCGATCCCGCACAAGTCCGAGCACGGACTGGTCCGCCTCAACATCGACAGCGAGGAGGCGCTCGCCTCCGCCTATGCCGACCTCGTGGCCGGCGTCGAGCGGCTCGGCCAGCCGTTCGAGGGCCTGCTCGCGTGCGACCAGGTGAAGGGCGAGCGCGAGCTCGTCATCGGCGGCTACCATGACCCGGTGTTCGGTCCGGCGGTGGTCATCGGCGACGGCGGCATCACGGTCGAGGCGATGCCCGACAACGTGCTGCTCCTGTCGCCCTTCGACGAAGCCGAGGTGATGGACGCGCTGCAGACGCTGCGGATCGCGCCGCTCTTCCGGGGCGTGCGCGGCCAGCCGCCGCTCGATGCCGGGGCGGTCGCAAGGGCCGCCATCGCGGTCGGGAAGCTCCTGTGCGACGAGACGGCGGACGTGCGCTCGGTCGACGTCAACCCGCTGATCGTCAGCGCATCGGGCGCCATCGCCGTCGACGCCCTCGTCGAGGTGGCCGCCACCGCGACTGCCCGGGCCGCCGCGCAGTAGCGCGCCGGAGCCGCTACTCCAGACGGGCGGCGCCGGCGACGGCCGGCGTCGCTCTCAGGCCCGCGCCAGCGCCCGCCCGGTGGAAAGGCGCACCAGCGCCTTCTGCAGCAGGATGAAGACCAGCAGCAGGAGGCCGATGACGATCTTGGTCCACCAGCTCGACAGCGTCCCGTCGAAGACGATGTAGGTCTGGATGAGGCCCATCGTCAGCACGCCGATCAGGGTGCCGAAGACGAACCCGGCCCCTCCTGACAGCAGGGTCCCGCCGATCACCACCGCCGCGATCGCCGTCAGCTCGGTGCCGACGTTGGCGAGCGGGTAGCCGGACCCGGTGTAGATCGAGAAGACGATCCCCGCGAGGCCTGCCATCGCGCCGGAGAACGCGTAGATGCCGACGGTCGTGGCGCCGACGCGCACCCCCATCAGCCGGGCCGTCGCCTCCCCGCCGCCGAGCGCGAAGACGCTGGCACCGAACCGCGTCTTGTGTGCGACCACCATCCCCGCGGCCACGGTGAGCAGCATGATGATGCCGATCAGCCTCAGCCGCCCCTTCCCGGGCATCACCCAGTAGGCGTCGTCGAGGAGGTCGTAGAACGCGTGCTCGATGGGCACCGAGTCGATGGTCAGCATGTACGCCGCGCCGCGCGCCAGGAACATGCCGGCGAGCGTCACGATGAACGGCGGCATCGCGAGCTTGTGGATGAGCCACCCCATGAACCCGCCGAACGCCGTGGTGATCATCAGCAGCAGCGCGAAGACGATCAGCGGGTGAAGCGGCGTGTCGCGCAGCACCACCGCGATGAAGACCCCGGAAAAGGCGATCACCGAGCCCACCGACAGGTCGATGCCGCCGGAGAGGATCACCACCGTCATCCCCACCGCGACGATGCCGAGGTAGGCGTTGTCGGTGAGGAGGTTGCCGACGACGCGGGTCGACAGCATGAACGGGAACTGCGTCCAGCACACGAACCATGCGAGGAGGAAGATCGCGATGGTCGCCGCGAGGGGGTAGAGGCGCGGGTTCATCGGCCGGTCTCCTTCGCCGAGCGCGCCGGGGCCGGCTCGCGCCGCCGGTCCGCCGCCGCCCGCAGCGCGTGCCACGTGCTGCCGAGGTTCGGGCTCTGCAGGACGAGGATGACGAGGACCAGTCCGGCCTTGATGATGAGGTTGTACTCGGACGGGAAGCCCGCCAGCACGATCCCGGTGTCTATGGTCTGGATGATCAGCGCGCCGATCAGCGACGCGGCGATGGAGAAGCGTCCGCCCAGCAGGGAATTGCCGCCGATCACCACCGCCAGGATCGCGTCGAGCTCCAGCCAGAGGCCGGCGTTGTTGGCGTCGGCGCCGCGGATGTCGGCGGTGGCGACGATCCCAGCCAGCGCCGCGCACAGGCCGGAGGCGACGTAGACCGCGACGAGAAGCACCGTCGCGTTGACGCCGGCGAGCGAGCTTGCCGCGCGGTTCACGCCCACCGCCTCGATCAGCATTCCGAGCGCGGTCCGCCGCATCAGCAGTGTGACGCCGATCCCGGTCACGAGCCACAGGAGCGCCGGCACCGGAATTCCGAGGATCTCGCCGGAACCGAAGAAGGCGAGCCCGGGATCGGAGAAGGTGAGGATGCGCCCCTCGGTGATGAGCTGGGCGATGCCGCGTCCCGACGTCATCAGGATCAGCGTCGCGACGATGGGCTGGATGCCGACGACCGCGACGAGGCACCCGTTCCAGAGCCCGGCCGCCGCGCCCGCGAGGAGGGCCAGGCCGAGGGCGGCGGGAAGGCCGAGACCATGGGTGATCGCCCATGCCGCCACCGCGCCGGTGATCGCCATCACAGTGCCGACCGAGAGGTCGATGCCGCGCGTCGCGATCACCAGCGTCATGCCGACGGCAAGGAGCGCCACCGGCGCGCCGCGTTTCAGCACGTCCATCACCGGCCCGACGAGGCGCCCGTCGGCCATGGTGATGCGCAGGAAGTCCGGAAAGAACAGCGTGACCAGCGCCACCACCGCGGCGAGCGTGAGGATCTGCGGCGCCAGCCGGCGCAGGAGGCTCATGCCGCGTCCTCCGCGCGGCCGCCGTTCTCCGGCGCGGCGATCGCCCGCACGATCGTGTCGGAGGCGATCTCGCCTCCCGTCAGCTCCGCGACGTGGCGGCGGTCGCGCACCACGATGACACGGTCCGAAACGGCGATGAGTTCGTCGAGCTCGGAGGAGATGACGAGGATCGCCATCCCCTTCTCCTCGGTGACGGCCTGGATCAGGCGCAGGATCTCGGCGTGGGCGCCGACGTCGATGCCCCGGGTCGGCTCGTCGAGGATGAGGAAGCGCGGGTTCATGGCGAGCCATCGCGCGAGGACGGCCTTCTGCTGGTTCCCGCCGGACAGCTCGCCGATCGGCTTCTCGGCACTGGATGTGCGGATGTCGAGCCTGGCGATGTACTCGTCCGCGAGCCGCTGCTGCTCGGCGCGGGGGATCGGCCGCGCCCACCCCCGCCGCGCCTGCAGCGCCAGGACGATGTTTTCGCGCACCGAGAGGTCGGCGACGATCCCGTCGGCCTTGCGCTCCTCCGGCGCGAAGCCGAACCCGGCGGCAATGGCGGCCCGCGGCGAGGAGAGGTCGAGCGGCCCGGACGCATCGCGCGCGGTGCCGGAGTGGGCATGTGCGACACCGAACATGAGCTCGGCGGTCTCCGTCCGCCCCGAGCCCAGGAGCCCCGCGAGGCCCAGCACCTCCCCGCGCCCGACAGTGAGGTCGAACGGTTCGACATGGCCGCGGCGGCCGAAATTCTCGAACCGCAGCAGCTCGGGGCGCGTCACGCTGGCGTCGTGGGCCTTGGCGTGGTCCGTCACCTCCTCCTCGAGGGCGCGGCCGAGCATGTGCTCGATGAGGCGGACACGGTCGAGGTCGGCGGTCCGCTCCGTCGCTACCTTGCGCCCGTTGCGCAGGACCGTCACCCGGTCGGTCAGCGCGAACACCTGGTCGAGGAAGTGCGACACGAAGACGATGCCGAGTCCACGCGCACGCAGCCCCCGGACCACGTCGAACAGCATCCGCACCTCTCGCGCGTCGAGGCTCGCGGTCGGCTCGTCGAGGATCAGCACCTTGCCGGACAGCGCGACGGCGCGGGCGATGGCGACGATCTGGCGGATCGCCACCGAGTAGGCCGACAGGTCCCGCCGAACGTCAATGTCGAGGCCGTAGCCCTCCAGCATTGCCTCCGCCTGGCGGCGCTGGGCCCCGGCGTCGACCATGCCGAAGCGCGTCGGCTCGCGGCCGAAGGTGAGGTTCTGCGCCACCGTCAGGTTCGGCAGGAGGTTCACCTCCTGGTAGACGGTGCCGATGCCGAGGTCCTGCGCCTCCGAGGTCGAGCGCGGCGAGATCGGCTCGCCGTCCAGCACGATCTCGCCCGCGTCGCGGCGGTAGGCGCCGGTGAGGCACTTGATGAGGGTGGACTTGCCCGCCCCGTTCTCGCCGAGCAGCGCGTGGATCTCGCCCGCCGCCAGGTCGAAGTCGACCCCGTCGAGGGCGACGGTGCCGGGAAAGGTCTTGGTGAGCGAGCGGATGGTCAGGAGCATGGCGTCACTCCGCAGAGGGGGCGGGGTTGTGGCGCGGACGAGATCGCCCGCGCCGGCGCGTCAGTAGCCGAGACCCTTGCGGGCTTCGTACTGGCCCTTCGGGTCGTCCGAAGCGGTGTAGAGTTTCGATTCCGTCTGGATGAACTTCTCCGGCGCCTCGCCGCTGTCCCAGTAGGTTTTTAGCGCGTCGAAGGCGGGGCCGGCCATGTTCGGCGTCAGCTCCACCGTGGCGTTCGCCTCGCCGTTCGCCATCGCCTGGAAGATGTCGGGCACGGCGTCGATCGAGACGACGAGGATGTCCTCGCCCGGCTTCAGCCCGGCTTCCTTGATGGCCTGGATGGCGCCGACGGCCATGTCGTCGTTATGGGCGTAGAGGGCGCAGATGTCCTTGCCGCCGTTCTCGGCCTGCAGGAAGCTCTCCATCACCTCCTTGCCCTGGGCGCGCGTGAAGTCGCCGGTCTGGCTGCGGATGATCTCGATGTTGTCATGACCCTTGATGGCGTTCTCGAACCCGGTCTTGCGGTCGATGGCGGGCGAGGAGCCGGTCGTGCCCTGCAGCTCGACGACGCGGCAGTCCTTGCCGTCGACGGCGTCCACCAGCCACTGCCCGGCCACCTCGCCCTCGTGGACGAGGTCGGAGCCGACGGCGGTGAGGTAGAGGTCGTCATCCGAGTCCACCTGCCGGTCGAGGAGCACCACGGGGATCTCCGCGTCCTTGGCCTCCTCCAGCACGCTGTCCCACCCGGTGGCGACGACCGGCGCCAGGAGGATGGCGTCGACGCCCTGGGCGATGAAGGAGCGGATGGCGGCGATCTGGTTCTCCTGCTTCTGCTGCGCGTCGGAGAACTTGAGGTCGATGCCGCGCTCGTCGGCCTGCTGCCTGGTGATGGTCGTCTCGGCCGCGCGCCAGCCCGATTCCGAGCCGATCTGCGCGAAGCCCACGGTCTGGGCCGACGCCGCGGCGGTCCCGAACGCGAGAGCCGCAACCGTCGTCATGAACAGTGATTTCATTGTTTTCTTTTCCTCCCGGTTGCTGGCGGCGCAGCGTTCGCCACCGCCCCGCCCCCGGCACCGGACCACCCGGCACCGGTATTCGTGCCCCGTCGCCGCCGGATCGACCTGGTGTCGCCAATCCGGAGCGCCGTGGGATGTTCAGGCCGCACCACCGCTCGCGTCGCAGCGTCGTGCCCGTCGCCGGGCCGTGCCCGGACCGCCCTGCGCCACGATCCCGGTCCCTCCGACCGCGCGGCGATGACCGCCGGCGGCGTCCATGTCAGCGGTCCCCGGCGAGGGCGGGATCGACGAATGCGGGCGCGTCCACCCGCCGGCCGAGCGTGAAGGCGTCGGCGACGAGGACCATCGGGCGGAGGTCCACTTCACAGGTGCGCGCCGCCAGCAGCTCCGCAAATCGCGCGTAGAGCGACGGGTATTCGCCCTCGATGCCGGGCGCGGACCACGCCTCGCCCTGCTGCGCCCCGCCGTCGACGCTCATGATCGCCCCGCCCTGGTCGAGGGTGAGCGTGCCGGCGTCCGTCTCGACCACCTGCCGCCACATCGGATCGCCCTCGTGGAGGAAGTCGAGAGCGGCGAGGACCCGTTCGCCGCGCGGGCCCGCCATCTCCACCTCGGCGGCAATCGGTGTCTCGCAGTTCACCGGAAAGCGAAGCTCGGCGGCGGTCACGTGGACCGGCACCGGCAGGATCTCGGTGAGGATGGAGAAGGCGTTGATCGCCGGGTCGAAGACGCCGAGGCCGCCCGCCTGCCAGATCCACTGCTGGCCGGGGTGCCAGACGCGGACGTCCTCCTTCCAGTCGATCCGCACCAAGCGGATCCGCCGTCCCGCCAGGAACGCCTTGGCCGCCGCGACCGATGCCGCATGGCGCGAGTGCCAGGTCGCCTGAAGGGTGAGCCCCCTCGCCTCGGCCAGCGCCGCGAGGTCGTGGACCTCCGAGAGGCTCGCGCCCGGCGGCTTCTCCAGCATCACGTGCCGTCCGGCCTCGAGGGCGGCGCGGGCGCCCGCGTAACGGACCTGCGGCGGATTGCAGAAGCTGATCGCCGGGATGTCCGGCCGCGCGGCGAGGAGCGCGTCGAGGGTGGCGAAATTGTCCACCCCGTCGACGCCGCCCGAGCGGCTGACGGTGGCGGCGAGGCGGAAGTCCCCGCTCGCCTCGATCGCCGGGACATGCTGGTCGCGGGCGATCTTGCCGACACCCACGATCGCGACGTCAGTGACTGTCACGGGGGACCTCCCGGCCGCGGCAGCCCTTCAGGAAGTCGAAGTCCGCTCCGGTGTCCGCCCCCTCGACGTGGTCGACGTAGAGCCGCGTGTAGCCGCCGTTGGCGCCCGGCGGGGTCGGCGGCGACCAGACCGCGAGGCGCGCGGCGATCTCCTCTTCCGGCACGTCGAGGTGCAGGCGCCGCGCCTCGACGTCGAGCTCGATCATGTCGCCCGTCCGCACCACCGCGAGCGGCCCGCCGGCGGCGGCCTCGGGCGTCGTGTGGAGGACGACGGTGCCGTACGCGGTGCCGGACATGCGCGCGTCGGAGATGCGCACCATGTCGGTGATGCCCTTCTTCAGCACCTTGGGCGGCAGGCCCATGTTGCCGACCTCGGACATGCCGGGATAACCCTTCGGCCCGCAGTTCTTCAGCACCATGACGCACGTCTCGTCGATGTCGAGCGCGTCGTCGTCGATCTTCGCCTTGTAGTCGTCGATGTCCTCGAAGACGACGGCGCGGCCGCGGTGCCGCATCAGTGCCGGCGTCGCGGCGGAGGGCTTCAGCACCGCCCCGCCGGGCGCGAGGTTGCCCTTCAGCACCGCGATGCCGCCGGAGGCGGTGAGCGCCCCGTCGGCGGGACGGATGACGTCCTCGTTCCAGTTCACCGCGTCCTTCACCTCCTCCCAGATCGGTCCGCCGGAGACGGTGATGGCGTCCTTGTGGAGCATCCCCGCCTCGCCGAGCCGCTTCAGCACCACCGGAAGCCCGCCGGCGTAGAAGAACTCCTCCATCAGGTACTTGCCCGACGGCATCAGGTTCACGATCGTCGGCACATCCCGCCCCAGCCGGTCCCAGTCGTCGAGCGAGAGATCGACCTCGACGCGGCCGGCCAGCGCCAGCAGGTGGACCACGGCGTTGTTAGAGCCGCCGATGGCCCCGTTGGTGCGGATGGCGTTCTCGAACGCCGCCTTGGTGAGGATGTCGGACGGCTTCAGGTCGTCCTTCACCATCTCCACGATCCGCCGGCCGGAGAGTTGCGCCATCACCCGCCGCCGCGCGTCGACGCCTGGGATCGCCGCGTTGCCGGAGAGCGCCATGCCGAGCGCCTCGGCCATCGAGGCCATCGTCGAGGCGGTGCCCATCGTGTTGCAGGTGCCCGACGAGCGGCTCATCGCCTGCTCGGCCTCGAGGAAATCGGCCTGCGTCATCTTCCCGGCCTTGATGTCCTCGCTCATCTGCCAGAGCGCGGTGCCCGAGCCGACGCGCTCGTTGCGGAACCAGCCGTTCAGCATCGGCCCGCCGGTGACGACGATGGACGGGATGTCGGTGGAGGCCGCGCCCATCATCAGCGACGGGGTGGTCTTGTCGCAGCCCACGAGCAGCACGGCGCCGTCGATCGGCTGGGCGCGCATCGTCTCCTCGACCGCCATCGCGGCGAGGTTGCGGTACATCATCGCCGTCGGTCGGTAGGTGTTCTCCGACGCGGAGAAGACCGGCACCTCGAGCGGAAAGCCGCCCGCCTCCCAGACCCCCGCCTTCACCTTCTGCGCCAGCTCGCGAAGGTGGCCGTTGCAGGGGGTCAGCTCGGACCATGTGTTGAGGATGCCGATGACCGGCCGCCCGTCGAACAGGTCGTGCGGATAGCCCTGATTCTTGAGCCAGCCGCGGTGGTAGATGTTGTCGCGAGAGGTGCCGCCGTACCACTCCTGCGATCTCAGACGGCGCGGCCATTCGGCTTTCTTGAAGGTCATCGTTCTCTACAGGGCCCGGATTTCGGTGCGCGGCTCCGCCGTGCCGCGCGGGGTGAAGACGAGGGCGTTGCGCAAGGGCAGCCCGAATGGCGCGGCCTCGATCTCGAACACGTCCCCGTCGCGCGCCGTCACGCCCTCCGAGAAGGAGATCGTCGCGGTGCCGAACATATGGACGTGCAGATCACCCGGCTGGCGGAACAGCGGGTATTTGAAATGATGGTGCTCGAGGTTGGCAAGGCTGTGGCTCATGTTCGCCTCGCCCGACAGGAAGGGCTTCTCGAAGATCACCGCCGCGCCGCGGCGGATGCGCGAGACGCCCTCGACATGCCGCGGCAGCTCGCCGACGAGAAGCTCCGGCCCGATGGAGGCCGGCCGCAGCTTGGAATGGGCGAGGTAGAGGTAGTTGCGCCGCTCCATCACGTGGTCGGAGAACTCGTTGGCGAGCGCAAAGCCGAGACGCACCGGCGTCGTGTCCGGCGCGATCAGGTAGACGCCGGCGATCTCGGGCTCCTCGCCGCCGTCCTCGGCGAAATCCGGCGCGGTCAGCGGCGCGCCGGGCGCGGCGAGCGCGGTGCCGTTGCCCTTGTAGAACCATTCCGGCTGCACGCCCGCATGCCCGTTCGCGGGCTTGCCGCCTTCGAGGCCCAAGCGGAACATGCGCATCGAATCGGTCTCCCCGCCCGCCGCCGTCCGGTGCATCTCCGCCCGGGTCGAGGCCGATCCCACGTGGGTGAGGCCTGTCCCGGTGAGGTGCAGGTGCGCGGGGTCCGGGTGGGTGACGGGCGGCAGCAGCCGGCCCGCCGCGTAGATTGCCTCGAGGTCGACGGCGGAGCCGAGCCCCAGCGCCAGGATCCGCTCCTTGAGCGTCGCCCCCTCCTCGATGCAGCGCTGCGCGAGGCGGTAGAGGGTGTCGCGGGTGCGCACCTCGTAAGCCTCCGTGCCGTGGCGCGCGATGATCTGCACGCCCCCGTCCTCGCGCCGGCATTGGGAGAGGAGCATCGGCCCTATCCCTTCTTCTTGTTCATCACGTCGAAGATGACGGCGGCGAGCAGCACGAGGCCCTTGATGACCTGCTGCCAGTCGATGCCGATGCCGAGGATCGACATGCCGTTGTTCATGACGCCCATGATGAAGGCGCCGACCACGGCCCCGACGACGGTGCCGACGCCGCCCGACATCGACGCGCCGCCGATGAAGACCGCCGCGATGACGTCGAGCTCGAAGCCGATGCCGGCCTTGGGCGTCGCGGTGTTGAGCCGCGCGGCGAAGACGAGGCCGGCGAGCGCGGCCAGCATCCCCATGTTGGCGAAGGTGAGGAAGACGAGCCGCCTCGAGTTGATGCCCGACAGCGACGCCGCCTTCTCGTTGCCGCCGATGGCGTAGATGCGCCGGCCGAGCGTCGTGCGGCTGGTGATGAAGGAATAGACGGCGATGAGGAGCGCCATCACGATGAAGACGTTCGGCAGGCCGCGGAAGTCCGCCATCAGCCACGACATGTAGACGAGCGCGGCGAAGATCACCGCGTTGCGGGCGACGAACAGCGCGAACGGCTCCTCCACGAAGCCGGCCTTCTGCTGCCGCTGGCGCTGCCGCACGCCGAGCCAGACGAGGATCGTCGCCACGGCGACGCCGGCGAACAGCGAGAAGAGGTTGAGGCCCGATCCGCCGAAGATATCCGGCACGAAGCCCGACGCGATCAGCCGGAACTGCGGCGGGAACGGGCCGACCGACTGCCCCTCCAGCAGGCCGAGGGTCAGCCCCTTGAAGACGAGCATGCCCGCCAGCGTGACGATGAACGAGGGGATCCGGAAATAGGCGACCCAGAACCCCTGCGCCATGCCGATCATCGCGCCGACGCCGAGGCACAGGACACCGGCGAGGAGCCAGGGCATGTTCCACTCGACGATCATCACCGCCGCCAGCGCGCCGACGAAGCCCATCACCGAGCCGACCGAGAGGTCGATGTGGCCGGAGACGATCACCAGCAGCATCCCCACCGCCATGATGACGACGTAGGAGTTCTGCAGGATGAGGTTGGTGAGGTTCACCGGCTTCAGCAGGATGCCGCCGGTCGCGATCTGGAAGAAGGCCATGATCACGACCAGCGCGATCAGGATGCCGTATTCCCTGAGGTGGCCCTTCAGGAATTCGCCGAGGGACTTGCCGGCGGGGCGTTCGGGATGGCCCGCGACGGCGGTTGTCGTTTCGCTCATGCGGGTTCTCCCGACTTGATGATGGTGGCCATGATCCGCTCCTGGCTCGCCTCGGCGGTCGCCATCTCACCGACGAAGCGCCCCTCGTTCATGACGTAGAGGCGATCGGTGATGCCCAGGAGCTCGGGAAGCTCGGAGGAGATGACGATGATCGCCTTCCCCTGCGCCGCGAGATCGCGGATGACCGTGTAGATCTCGAACTTGGCGCCGACGTCGATCCCGCGCGTCGGCTCGTCGAGGATGAGGATGTCCGGGTCGGCGAACAGCCACTTGGACAGGACGACCTTCTGCTGGTTGCCGCCGGAGAGGTTGACCGTCGCCTGCTCGATGGAGCTCGACTTGATGGCGAGGCGGCTCCGGTAGGTCGTCGCCACCTCCGCCTCGCGGTGGCGGTCCACCACGCCGTTGTTGGCGATCGCCTCGAGGTGGGCGAGCGGGACGTTGCGGCGGATCGTGTCGTCGAGGATGAGGCCCAGCGTCTTGCGGTCCTCGGTGGCGTAGGCGAGCCCGGCGTTGATCGCGCTCCGGACGGAGGAGAGGTCCGCCCTGACGCCGTTGATCGTCACCTCGCCGGAGATGTCGCGACCGTAGCTGCGGCCGAAGAGGCTCATCGCGAGCTCCGTCCGCCCCGCGCCCATGAGGCCGGCGATCCCCAGCACCTCGCCGCGGCGCACGGTGAAGCTGACGTCGTCGACGACGCGCCGCTCGGAGTGCAGCGGGTGATGGACGGTCCAGTTGCGGACCTCCATCACGACCTCGCCGGGGTCGTGCGGGACCCGCGCCGGGTAGCGGTCCTCAAGCGAGCGGCCGACCATGTTGCGGATGATCTCGTCCTCGTCGACACCGGCACCCTCGGCGGCGGCACCCGGGGCATCTGCGCCGGCGCCGCCGGCATCCGCGTCGCGGCGGCGGCAGTCCATCCGCGCCACCGCCGCGCCGTCACGCAACACGGTGATGGTGTCGGCGACCTTCGCGATCTCGTTCAGCTTGTGGGAGATGAGGATCGAGGTGATCCCGCGCTTGCGGAAGTCCAGCAGGAGCTCGAGCAGCTTGGCGCTGTCGGTCTCGTTGAGGGAGGACGTCGGCTCGTCGAGGATGAGGAGGCGCACGTTCTTCGACAGCGCCTTGGCGATCTCCACGAGCTGCTGCTTGCCGAGGCCGAGCTCGTCGACCAGCACCTCGGGGTTTTCCTTCAGCCCCACCCGCGCCATCAGCTCGGCCGCCCGGTCGTGCGTCTCGTGCCAGTCGATGATGCCGCGGCGCGCACGCTCGTTGCCGAGAAAGATGTTCTCGGCCACCGAGAGCAGCGGGATGAGCGCCAGCTCCTGGTGGATGATGATGATGCCGAGGTCTTCGCTGTCGCGGATGCCGCGGAAGGCGCGCACCTTGCCATCGAAGACGATGTCGCCGGTGTAGGTGCCGTGCGGATAGACGCCGGAGAGCACCTTCATGAGGGTGGATTTTCCGGCCCCGTTCTCGCCGACGAGGGCGTGGATCTCGCCCTCGGCCACCGACAGGGAGACGTTGTCGAGCGCCTTCACACCAGGGAATTCCTTGGTGATCCCGCGCATCTCCAGGATGACGGACATGAGTGTGCCTCGCCTAGAATGAAAGGCCGCCCGCCGGATCCGGACCGGCGGACGAGGTGGGCCGGCGCGTCAGGCGCCGGCCGCGGGAGGAACGGTCAGTCGATCTGGCCCTTGTCGTAGTAGCCGCTGTCGACGAGCACCTTCTCCCAGTTCTCGGCGGTCACCGGGACCGGCTCCAGGAGGTAGGACGGGACGACCTTGACGCCGTTGTCGTAGGTCTCGGTGTCGTTGATCTCCGGCTCCGAGCCTTCGAGCAGGGCGTCGACCATGCCGACCGTCACGCGGGCGAGCTCGCGCGTGTCCTTGAAGATGGTCGAGTACTGGTCGCCGCGCAGGATCGCCTTGACGGACGGCACCTCCGCGTCCTGCCCGGTCACGATCGGCATCTTCTGGTCGCCCGAGCCGTAGCCGACGCCGGTCAGCGAGGAGATGATCCCGATGGACAGTCCGTCGTACGGCGAGAGCACGCCGTGGATCGTCTTGTCGGTGTAGTTGGCGGAGAGGAGGTTATCCATGCGCGACTGGGCGACCGAGCCGTCCCAGCGCAGGGTGCCGACGGTGTCCATGCCCGTCTGCCCGGAGGGAATGGCGATCTTGCCCTCGTCGATGAGCGGCTGCAGCACGCTCATGGCGCCGTTGTAGAAGAAGTAGGCGTTGTTGTCGTCAGGCGAGCCGCCGAACAGCTCGACGTTCCAGGGCGACACGTCCGGGAAGCGCTCCTTCAGCCCGTCCACCAGGGTCTGCGCCTGCTGCACGCCGACCTTGAAGTTGTCGAAGGTGGCGTAGTAGTCGACGTCCCCCGAATCGCGGATGAGGCGGTCGTAGGCGACGATCTTGATGTCGGCCGCGGCCGCGTTCGCCAGCGCGTCGGAGAGCGTGGTTCCGTCGATCGCCGCGATCACCAGCACGTTGACGCCCTTGGTGATCATGTTCTCGATCTGGGCGAGCTGGTTGGGAATGTCGTCTTCGGCGTACTGGAGGTCCGTGGTGTAGCCGGCCTCCTCGAACTGCTTGACCATGTTGTTGCCGTCGTCGATCCAGCGGGCCGACGACTTGGTGGGCATGGCGATGCCGACATATCCCTTGTCCTGGGCCAACGAGGGCGTGGCGATCAACAGGGCGAGCGCCGTCGCGCCCAGAACACGTCTGGTGAAACGCATGGATTGTCCTCCCTCAGCCGGACGCTCGCCCCCGTCCCGGGATGGCCGCGCCGACGATTATTTTCATGTCCCGCAACTGATGCGTGCGAGCGGTGGTGCCCGACCTTGCGCCGTTGCGCTATACCGAGCAAATAAGAATTTGTGGCTGTGATATAGCAATTTTGGGATAACACCTATGGATGTCGCATCCGGCGCGGCCCGTGGACACCTGCTGCGGGACGAGTTGCTGCGCCGCGGATTGCGCCTGCCGCAGCTTCGCCTCCTGGTCGCGCTGCAGGACACAGGACAAGTGTCCGGCGCGGCGGCGCAGATGTCGATGACGCAGCCTGCCGCCTCCCGCCTGTTGTCGGAGCTGGAGCGGATGGTGGACGCCCGCCTCTACGACCGCCACGCCCGTGGCGTGACCCTGACGCCGGCCGGCGAGACCCTCGCCGCCCGCGCCCGCGAGATCCTCTACCGCCTCGACCAGGTGCAGACCGAGATCGCCGCGCTGACGAGCGGCGTGCACGGCCTGGTGCGCATCGGCAGCGTCACGGGTCCCGCAGTGGACCTCATCCTGCCGCTCATCAGGGACCTTCGCATCGCCTATCCGGAGATCGAGCTGTCGGTCCATGTCGACACCAGCGACAAGCTCGGCGAGGCGCTCCTGTCGCGCGATCTCGACTTCTACATCGGCCGCGTGATGGAGGGGGTGGACCGGCGCGCGATCCGGCTCGAGCCCATCGGGCCGGAGCCGGTGTCGCTCATCGTGCGCAACGGACACCCGCTCACCCGGCGCGAGGACATCACCCTCGCCGACTGCCTGCACTACGACTGGATCATGCAGGAGGAAGGCGGCCTGCTGCGGCGCACCGCGCGCGACTACCTGCTGAGCCACGGCTATGAGCAGCCCAAGCGCATCCTCAGCACCTCGTCGACGCTGCTGACGCTCGCCATCATCAGCGAGACCAACGCCATCGCCCCCATCGCCACCGCGGCGAGCAACTTCTACGCCTCGCCGAGCGCGTTCGGCGGCGGCATCCACCGCCTGAAGGTGGCGCAGGACATGGTGGTCGACCCCTACTCGCTGGTGCTCCTGCGCGACCACGAGGCCTCGCCCGCGATGCTGCGGGTGCTGGACCTCCTGCGCCAGAAGATCCGCCGCCGCTATGGCGGGGACGGAACGCTCCCCGCCACCGGCGACCTGATCGCGCCCGCTACATGATGAAGTCCGACGCGGTCACCTCGGCGATCACCGTGTCCTGAAGCGTGATCGAGACGCTGTCGGCGACCGCGTCGCCGTCGAGGTCGACCGTATCGGCCACCAGGTTGCGGTCGAAGTCGAACTCGATCACCACGTCGCTGCCGGAGGTGGTGAGGAGAAGGTCGGCCATCTTGATCGCCCCGCCCTTCACCGCGCGGAAGGTGCCGAGGTTGATCTGGTCGCCGTGCAGCATCGAGACGATCGTGTCGTGCCCGAAGTCGCCGGAGAACATGTAGATGTCCTTGTGTGCGCCGCCGTCGAGCGTGTCGTCGCCGGCAGCGCCGGTGAGCGTGTCGAGGCCGACGCCGCCGAGGAGCACGTCGTCGCCCTCCCCGCCGTCGAGCCGGTCGTTGTCGCGCCCGCCGTCCAGCGTGTCGCCGCCGCCGCTGCCGAGAAGCTGGTCGCGTCCGTCGTCGCCGAAGAGCAGGTCGTCGCCGTCCTCGCCGTCGACGATGTCGTTGTCGCGTCCGCCGGAGAGGCTGTCGCCGTCCGCGCCGCCGAGGATCCGGTCCGTGCCGACGCCGCCGTCGACGGTGTCGCTGCCGGCGCCGCCGTCCAGCGTGTCGTTGAACGTTCCGCCGAGGATGAGGTCGTCCCCGTCGCCGCCCTCGCACAGGTCGTAGCCGGCGCCGCCGTCCAGCGTATCGTTGCCGTCCTCGCCGTAGAGCCTGTCGTTGTTCTGGTCGCCGGTGATGCTGTCGTCGCCGGCGCCGCCGTAAAGCGTGTCGTTGCCGGAGTAGCCGACGAGCGTGTCGTCGCCGCCCAGCGCGCTCGCCACGTCGTTGCCCGCGCCGGAGTTGATCATCTCGGACGAGGTGGTCCCGGTGAGCGCGTCGGACCCCCGCCCGCCGATGATCGGCGCAGGTGTCGGATCCGGAGCCGGATCCGGCGTCGGGTCGGGGTCGGCGGCGAAGAGGTCGGTCGTCAGGTCGATGCTTCCGCCGCCGCCCGCGGACCAGACGATGGACCCGAAGCCGGCGCCGCCGGCCTGCGCCGTGGCCCATCCCGCAAGCAGGATCGTCCCGCTCTGCGTCGTGCCGCCGGAGCCGCCCGCCACCGTCACCAGCAGGTCGTCGTTGTTGGCCGCGAGCGCCGTCGTGATCATCGCCTCGGTGACGAGGCTGCCGAAGCTGATGACGTTCGCCGTCTCGCCGAGGTCGGCTGCGCCGGAAAGCGTGTCGTTGCCGAAGACGCCCTCGAAGGTGAACGTATCGGTCCCGGATCCGCCGTCGAGGACGTCGTCGCCGGCATCGCCGACGAGCGTGTCGTTGTCGGCCCCGCCGCTGATGCTGTCGCCGTCCGCCCCGCCGTCCAGCGTGTCGGCGCCGGCTCCGCCGAGGAGCGTGTCCGCGCCCGCGTCGCCGGCGACACTGTCCGCCCCGCCGAGCCCGGAGAGCGCGTTCGCCGCGCCGTTGCCGATGATCGCGTCGTCGAGGCTGCCGCCGGTCGCGTTCTCGATGACGACGCCGTTGGCGATGGTGAAGCCGCCGAACACCCCGTTGGCGTACGACACGAAACCGCCGCCGCCGACCTCGTCACCGAGGGTCGCCGCGCGCAGGTCGATGAGGTTTGCAACGCTCGCCGCGCCGACGATCTCGTCCGTGCCACCCGCGTCCCAGATGCAGGAATAGTACGTGCCGGCGACGTTGGAGCCGGACAGCGTATAGGTGTCGTCCCCCGTCGCCGTCGTCATGTTGGCGCCGTACATGAGCTGCAGCGCGGCGATGTCGAGCGCCATCGGCGTCCCCTCCCAGCCGAGATCGGCGTAGTAGGAGCTGCCGGCCGGGGCGGTCTGCCAGCCGTCGTTGTAGGACATCATCGTGTAGACGCCCTGGTTCATGTCGTAGTCGCCGTAGTCGCCGAACGGGCCCGACACGCTCGGGAAGATGCTCGACAGGCCGGCATTGTCGTGCGGGTGCGCGAGGCCCAGGGCGTGGCCGAGCTCGTGGATGAAGGTGATGTAGTCGTAGCCGCCGACCTCGATCGCCGGGCCGACATAGGCGTCCTGGTTGACCGTGATGACGCTCTGGTAGTCGCCGTGGATCGAGCTGTAGGCGCCGCCGGGAAAGTTGGCCCAGCCGAGCGCGCCCTGCCCGTCCACGTTGTCGACGCACGCCCAGATGAGGTCGGCGTCCGCCTGGCTCGCGACGGCCGTGAAGGTGATGTTGCAGACGTCGGCGATCATCGACATCGCCTCGTTCATCGCATCGATCTCAGCCTGCGTGATCGAATCCTGCGCGGTGATGCTCTGCGCGCCGTGGGTGAGCGTCTCGTCCCCGCTCGTCCCGGCGATGTAGACGCTGATGGTGGTCGGGGAGCCTCCGGAGGACCACTGCACCCCGGAGAGAAGGCCGCTGAGCCAGGTGTTGCCCGACGACGGGCCGTTGGTCGGCGTTGCTGTTCCAGCCATGATCTACTCGTTACTCGGTACACGTTACGCTGCCGGTGGGACGACGGGTCGCCGCCGGGCGGCCCTCGGAGCGGCGACGGCCGCGCGTCAGGGCATCCGCACGAGAGTGTCAGGCGAGGCTGGGACGGGACTGGCGGGGCTGCCGGCGACGCTCTGTCGCTTCTGCAGCAGCCCCTTGCGCGGCGGCGGTCAGACCGCCTCGACGCTGCGGCGGAAGGCGAGGCGCATCTGCTTGTCGGTCTCGATCAGCGCGAGATAGACGGCGCCGACCGCGACGATGAGCACGCCGTCGAAGAACGGCACCGCCGTCGTCCCGAACAGCGTCTGCATCGGCGGCAGGTAGGTGATCAGGAACTGCCCGAGCGTCACCACGACGACGCACAGCCACACCACCTTGGTGCCGCGCGCCGCATCCCATCGCAGCGACGCGCCGTAGATGTTGCGCACGAAGAAGAGGTGGAAGATCTCGAGCACGACCAGCGTGTTCATCGCCATCGTCTGCGCGAGCGCCAGCGGATAGCCCTGGCCGAGGGCGTAGACGTAGATCCCGAACACGCCGCACAGGAAGAACGCGGACGCCAGCGCGATGGACCATATCTGCCCGCCGTCCAGCAGCGGCGCATGCCGGGCGCGCGGCGGCCGGCGCATGGTGTTGGGCTCGGACGGCTCGAACGCGAGCGCGACGCCGAGCGTGACGCCGGTGATGAGGTTCACCCACAGGATCTGCACCGCCGTGATCGGCAGCGACATGCCGATGAAGAGCGCGATCACGATGGTCATCGCCTCGCCCGCGTTGGTGGGCAGCGTCCAGATGATCACCTTCTTGATGTTGTCGTAGACCGTCCGGCCTTCACGCACGGCCGCGACGATGGAGGCGAAGTTGTCGTCGGCGAGGACCAGCTCGGCCGCCTCCTTGGCGGCCTCGCTCCCCTTCTGGCCCATGGCGATGCCGGCGTCCGCGCGCTTCAGCGCCGGCGCGTCGTTCACCCCGTCGCCGGTCATCGCGACGGTCAGGCCGCGCGCCTGCAGCGCCGTCACGAGGCGCAGCTTGTGGGCGGGCGAGGTGCGGGCGAAGACGTCGGTGACGAGCGCCGCCTCCGAGAGCTCGGCGTCGTTCATCACCTCGATGTCGGCGCCCGTCAGCACGCTGTCGGTGTTGGTGAGGCCGATCATGGCGCCGATGGCGCGCGCCGTCGCGCTGTGGTCGCCGGTGATCATCTTCACGCGGATGCCGGCGGCATGGCACTCGGCGACCGCGGCGATCGCCTCCGGCCGCGGCGGGTCGATCAGGCCGACGAGGCCGATCAGCGTGAGGTGGTGGGCGAGGTGGCCGGGGTCGAGGGCCTCGCCGTCCGGCGCGGCGCGGCGGACGGCGAGGGCAAGCACGCGCTGGCCGTTCTCGGCCAGCCGCTCCACCGTCTCGTGCCAGGCGGAGGGGTCGATCGGCGCGGTCCCGGCGGCGCAGAGCTGGTCGGCGCACATGGCGATCAGCACCTCCGGCGCGCCCTTGACGTAGATCGTGGCGCTGCCGTCGGTCTCCTCGTGCAGCACGGCCATGTAGCGGTGGGCGGCATCGAAGGGGATCGCGTCGAGACGGCGCCCGCCGGCGAACGGGCGCGCCCCCTCGCCCGAGACCTTGCCCGCGAACGCCATCAGCGCGCCCTCCATCGGGTCGCCCTCGATGCGCCAGTCCGTCTCGCCCTGCGCGAGGACCGCGTCGTTGCAGAGGGCGGCGGCGCGGGCGAACTCGGCGAGGATCGGATGGCTCGCAGCGTCGACCGTCTCGTGGCCGACCTGGATGACGCCTTCCGGCGAATAGCCGTCGCCGTCGACCGTGTAGATGGCGTCGGAGGACGCCAGCGCGGCGACCATCATCTCGTTGCGCGTCAGCGTGCCGGTTTTGTCCGAACAAATGACAGAAACCGAACCGAGGGTCTCGATGGCCGGCAGCCGGCGCACGATGGCGTTGCGACGCGCCATCGCCTGGACGCCGACCGCGAGGGTGATCGTCAGGACCGCCGGGAGCCCCTCCGGGATCGCCGCCACCGAGAGGCCGACGACGGCCATGAAGAACTCGGCGAAGCCGCGGTGGTCGACGAAATAGCCGTAGGCGAGGAGGAGCGCGGCGAGGAGCAGGATGAAGATGCTGAGCCAGCGGGCGAAGACGTCCATCTGGCGCACCAGCGGCGTCGTCAGCGTCTCCACCTCGGCGAGCATGCCGCTGATGTGGCCGATCTGCGTGTGGACCCCCGTCGCCGCGACGACGCCGCGCGCGGTTCCGGCGGCGACGAGCGTGCCGCTGAACAGCATCGAGGTGCGGTCGCCGAGGGCAGCGTCCGCTGCCACCGGCCCACTGCTCTTCTCCACAGGGACGGACTCGCCGGTAAGAATTGCTTCCTCGGCCTTCAGCCCGCGTGCTTCGATCAGGCGCAGGTCCGCCGGCACCCGGTCGCCGGCCTCGACCAGCACGATATCGCCGGGGACGAGGTCGTCGGCGTCCACGCTCTGGCGTGCCCCGTCGCGCAGGACCGCCGAGTGCGGCGCCAGCATGCCGCGGATCGCCGCCATAGCCTCCTCGGCGCGCCCCTCCTGGATGTAGCCGATCAGCGCGTTGACGATGACGACGGCGAGGATGACGCCGGTGTCGATCCAGTGCGCGAGTGCCGCCGTCACCACCGCCGAGCCGAGCAGGACGTAAATCAGGACGTTGTGAAACTGGGAAACGAAGCGCAGCAGCGCGCTGCGCTTCGGCGGCTCCGGAAGTCGGTTCGGCCCGTAGGTCGCCAGCCGGCGCCGCACCTCGTCGCTGGCGAGACCGTCCGGCGAGGCGCCTGTCGCCGTCAGGGCATCCTGGACCGTCAGGGCGTGGGTTTCGGGAAGCTGAGGGTCCGTTGCCATGGCGAGCCGTCCTGTCGTTTATCCGGCGCTCAATTTCACACTCTCGTTTATCGCGAGGATGAAGACGCCGGTTCAAGTCTCGCCGAAGACCACCGCGGCGGCGCTGCTTTAGATCAACCGATCATGCAGGAATATAAGCCGATGATAGCCTCGCGGGTTTGCATGCCCATGCGGCATTCACTATAATGCCGGCCTATATTGATCCAAAGATTGGGGAATAGTGCCATGCGCCTCTCGTCGAATGGCTTTCGGCGAGCGCTTGCGGCCCATGGGCAAGTCTCACGACGCACCGTGCTGGCGTCTGCGGTCGGGGCCCTCGTCACCGCGTCCGCGGTGAAGGCCAGGGCGCAGGCGCCTCGCGTTCTCCATGTCGACAGCTACCATCAGGGCAACGAGTGGAACGACCGGATCGCCGCCGAGTGCCGCCGCATCATCGAGGGCGCGGGCGGGCAGTGGCGCATCTTCCACCTCGACGCCAAGCGCCGCCCCGCGCCGGAGCAGATCGAGGAGGCCGCCCGCCGCGCCACCGAGATCGTCGCCGAATGGAAGCCGGACGTGCTGACCACCTCGGACGACCCGGCCGCCGAGTACCTCATCATGCGCTACTACCGGGACGCCGACCTGCCGGTCGTCTTCTGCGGCGTGAACTGGGACGCCTCGGTCTACGGCCTGCCCTACACCAACACCGCCGGCATGGTTGAGGTGTCGGCGATCCCGCAGATCATCTCGCTGATGCGCCCGCTGGCGAAGGGCGACCGCCTCGGCCTCATCACCGAGGAGACGCCCACCAAGCGCAAGGAGATGAAGGAGCACATCCGCCTCTTCGACCTGCACTACGACAGGACCTGGTTCGTCTCCGACTTCGAGGCGTGGACCGAGGGCTTCCTCGAGGCGCAGGAGCAGGTGGACATGCTCCTCCTCCTGGGCGTCGGCGCGGTCACCGACTGGGACGACCGGGCGGCGCGCCGGCTGGCGCAGACGCGCACCGCGATCCCCACCGGGACGGACTTTCCGTGGCTGATGCCCTACGCCCTCCTCGGCGTCGGCAAGCGGCCGGAGGAGCAGGGCCGGTTCGCCGCCGAGACCGCGCTCGCCATCGCCGCCGGCACCGATCCTCGCGACATCCCGATCGCCTACAACACCGAGGGCGACCTGCTCTTCAATCCGCTCATCGCGCGCCACCTCGGCGTCGCCAAGATCCCTCCCCTCGCCACGCTGGTGGACTAGCGTGACCGCCGCGAGGGTCCGCATCACCACGGCACGACCGGTCGCCCGGCCGTGCGCGCGGACGAGCTTGCCGGCACCGGTCAGCTCGACCGCACGTTAGGCGCGCGCCCGTGGGCTGGGCGGGTTTCGGCACGATCTTCCCGCGGCGCAACTCGCTCGCCGCACGCACGCTGGCGCGCGTTGCGACGCGGATCGCCATCGTCGTCCTCATCGGCGCGGTGATCACCTCCTACAAGGTGCACAGCGGACTGGAGTCGGAGGCGGTCGCCGGCCTCGAGCGGTACGCCCTCGAACGGCGCGCGCGGGAAAGCCAGGTGCTGCTCGAGGCCGAGGACGGCGTGGCGATGTTCGCGCGCGAGTACCGCGCTGCCTACCTGAGGACGGCCGACGACGGCGACCGCTTCTCCGCGCTCTTCGCGGCGGGGGAAAACGGCGCGACCCGCACCCGACCGGAAGTGTTCGAGAGCGACGCGGTGAGCGGCTTCATCGGCCGCCGCGTGCGCATCGACGACGATACAAGGCGCACCCTTCTCGCCGGTTACGAAGTGCTGCAACGCTTCGCACCGGCATGGCGCAACCGCTTCGCCAACGCCTACGTGGTGACCCCGCAGAACGCGGTGCTGATGTTCTGGCCCGGCCGCTCCTGGGCCGCCGAGGGCAGCGAATGGGGCATCTACGGCAAGATCGACCTCATCCAGGGCGGCACGTCGCCGTCGGCCGCCACCGAGGACGAGCGCGACCACCCGCACTGGTCGCGCCTCTATTTCGACTACGGGATGAATGAGTGGGTCGTTTCCGTCACCCAGGCCGTCTGGGACGGTGACCGCTACGTCGCCCTCGTCGGCCACGACCTCCTCCTGGCGGAACTGATCGAGCGCGTGGTGAGCGAGGACAAGTCGGGCATCTACAACCTGCTGTTCGACCCCGAGGGCAACCTCCTCGCCCATCCCCGCTTCATGGAGGCGATCCAGGCCAGCGGCGGCGCGCTCCCCGTCCGCGAGACCGAGGACGAGCACCTCAAGGCGGTGTTCCAGTCCGCCGCGCGTCTGGCGCCGACGTCCGGCATCGCCGAGCTGATCGGTCACAACGAGATCATCGCCGCCTCGGTGCTCAACGGCACCGGCTGGTACCTCGTGACCATCTTCCCGAAGGCGATCATCAACTCGCAGGCGCAATGGATCGGCTGGCTGGTGCTCGCCCTCGGCTTCGGCGCGCTCCTGATCGAGCTGTCGATCCTCTCCACCATGCTGAGCCGGCACGTCGGCGAGCCGCTCGCCGCGCTGGTGCGCACGGCGGACAAGCTGCGCCTCGGCCGGTCGGAGGCGGAGGGCGCCCTCACCGAGCTCGACCCGGAGCGGCCCGACGAGCTCGGCACCCTGTCGCGCGCCTTCCGGGGCATGGCGCGGGCGCTGGAGAAGCGCGAGGCGGACCTCTCCAGCGGCAACGCCGAGCTGACGCGCCTCGCCGCCGAGCTCAGGCGCGAGTTGGCCGAGCGCGAGCGGGCCGAGAGCGAGCTCGCCCGCCAGCGCGACTTCGAGGCGCTGCTCAACAGCGTCGACCACGGCGTCCTCTTCCTCGACGCCAACCTCAACGTCCGGACGGCGAACCCGGCCTACAGGCGCATCTGGCAGACGCCGGCCGACTTCTACGACGTGCCGCGCACCCTGCGGGACGACATGGAGCAGAGCCGCAACCAGGGCCTCTACATCCAGTCCGACGAGGTATGGCCGGCGTGGCGGGAGAAGCGGATCGAGCGGGTGAAGGCCGGCGACATTCCCGCCTACGAGCTCGAGCTCTCCAACGGCACCGTGCTCGAATACCAGTGCATCGCGCTGCCGGACGGCGGGCGGATGCTGACCTACTACGACATCACCGCGCTCAAGAACTCCGCCTCGCGGCTGCGGACCTTCCTGCACGGCATGGAAGCCTCGATGGACGGCATGGCGCTCGCCGACAGCGCCGGCTGCTACCGCTGGGTCAACGAATCGCACGCCCGCGTCTACGGCTTCGCCCGCGAGGAGATGATCGGGATAAGCTGGACGGAGCTCTACGACCAGTCCGAGCTGAAGCGCTTCCAGGAGGACATCATGCCGGCCCTCAGCAGCGCCCGGACCTGGCGCGGCGAGGCGACCGGGCGGCGCAGCGACGGTTCGCTCTTCCCGCAGGACCTCTCGCTCAGCGTGACCGAGGACGGGGGCATCGTGTGCGTCGTGCGGGACGTGACCGAGCGCAAGACGCGCGAGCGCGCGCTCGACCGCGCGCTCGCCGAGGCGGAAAGCTCCAACGCCGCCAAGTCGCGTTTCCTGGCGGCCATGAGCCACGAGCTGCGCACCCCGCTCAACGCGGTCATCGGCTTCGCCCGGATCGTCCACCGCAAGACCGAGGGCATGATTCCGCAGCGGCAGGCCGAGAACCTCGAGAAGATCCAGCTCAGCGGCGAACACCTCCTGAAGCTGATCAACGAGATCCTCGACCTGTCGAAGATCGAGGCCGGTCGGATGGACGTCGCGGTCGCGCCCTATTCCCCGGCCGGCATCGTCGAGGAGTGCATGCGCACGATCGAGCCGATGGTGGCGACGGGCGTGAAGCTCGTCTCCGAGATCGACGCCGCGCCGCCCGAGGCGATCGGCGACGCCGCGAAGCTGCGGCAGATCCTTACCAACCTGCTGAGCAACGCGGCGCGGCACACCGAACAGGGCCAGATCACCGTGACGGCCGCCAGCCACAAGGGGAACCTGAGATTGACCGTCGCCGATACGGGTCCCGGGATCCCTGAGGAATTCCGCGGCCTGATCTTCGAGGAGTTCGGCCAGGTCGGCGGCCCGCACGGCCGCCCGTCGGGCGGGACGGGACTCGGCCTCACCATCAGCCGCCGCCTCGCCCGGCTGATGGGGGGTGACCTGCGCGTGCGCAGCACCGTCGGCGCAGGCTCCACGTTCATCGTCGACCTGCCGCTGCAGATGCGCGGTGCGGTCGACGACGTCGTCGAGGTCGCCTCATGACCGGGCGTCACCGCATCGCCGTCATCGAAGACATCGAGATGAACCGCGACCTGCTGGTGCAGCTACTGGAGGACCGGGCCGACATCCGCTGTGCCGTCGACGGCGAAAGCGGGCTCGCCCTGGTGCGCGCCTGGCGCCCGCACCTCGTGCTGCTGGACCTCTCGGTGCCGCTGATGGACGGCTGGACCGTCGCGCGCTGCATCAGGGACTGCCCGGAGCTGTCGGGTACGTACATCGTCGCGTTGACTGCGCATGCGATGGCCGGAGACCGCGAGCGCGCGCTCGACGCCGGCTGCGACGAGCACATGACCAAGCCCATCGACGAACGGGCGCTCTTCGCGCTCCTCGACCGGAATTTGGGACCATGACCGAACCTGCCCGGATCCTCATCGTCGACGACACGGCCTACAACCGCGACATCCTCATCGAGGAACTGGAGGACCTCGGCCACCGCACCCAGACCGCGGTGGACGGGTTCGACGCGCTGGAGCGCATCGCCAAGGCGCCGCCCGACCTCATCCTCCTCGACCTGATGATGCCGCGGCTCGACGGCTTCGGCGTCCTCACCGCGCTGCGTGACCGGCGCGAATACGCCGACATCCCGGTGATCGTCGTCTCCGCGCACCACGAGATCGACCGCGTCGTGCGCGGGATCGAGCTCGGCGCGGTAGACCACCTGCCCAAGCCCATCGAGCCCGCCATCCTCGGCGCACGGGTCAACGCCTGGCTGGAGCGGAGCCGCGCCCGGGTGCGCGAGCGGGCCTACATCGCCGAGATCGAGCACCAGCGGGCGCGCGGCGACGCGCTGCTCGAGGCGATCCTGCCGCGCGAGGCGATCCGCGAGCTGAGCACCACCGGCCGGGTCGAGCCCCGCGCCCACTCGGACGTGGCGATCCTCTTCATCGACGTCGCCGGCTTCAGCAGGTTCACAACCGCGACCGACCCGCACGAGGTGGTCGACGTCGTCAGCATGCTGTCGGACGCGGCGGAGCGCTCGGCCACCGCCGAGGGCGTCGAGAAGCTGAAGATGGTCGGCGACGCCGCGGTCATCACCGGCAACCTGATGCGCCCGCACGAGGCGCCGGTCGCCGCCTGCATCGCCTGCGCGAAGGCGCTGATGGCCGAGCCGTGGCTGAAGAAGTACGACCTCGGCCTCCGGGCCGGCCTCACCTACGGGCCCGTCCTCTCCGGCATCACCGGACGCACCCGGATGGCGTTCGACATCTGGGGCCAGGCGGTCAACACCGCCGCGCACCTCTCAGGCCTGCCGGGGCGGGACGTCATCTACCTTGACGGCCGGGCCGCCGCCCTCGGCGCGCCGGCCGCCGAGCCGATCGGCCCCATGCAGCTGAAAGGGGTCGCGGCGATCGACGTCTACCGCCTCTGCTGCGAGCCGGCCGGTCCGGTCGGCTGATCCATGACCGGAGCCGTCGCCAGGGCCCCTGCGCTCAGGCTGCGGCCTGCTTCGGCGTGAACTTCAGCGGCGGATGGCGCGCGGCCGACCGGGAGGTTTCCAGAACCGGGCCCAGCACCTCGCACAGGAACGGGTCCTTCGGCTCGGAGCTGATGATCGGCCGGGCCGCGAGGATCACCTGGACAACCGCCGTATGCACATGGTCGGCGCCGGCGAGATCGACCAGCGACGTCCGCCGCCGGGCGAGCCACGCGCGCAGCGGCTCCGCCTCGTCCGCGCCGCAGTCGCCCTCGCAGAGGGCCATCGCATTCAGGAAGCGGATCGGCATTCGGCAAGCTCCTTCAGATCGAGAACCACAATCACCCGGCCGTCGCTGGTGAGCGCGGTGCCGCGGTAGCCCGCGAACCCGGCGAGCATCCCCTCCACCGGCTTCACGACCACGTCCATCGCGCCGACGACCGCGTCGACGACGATCCCGACGCGCTCCCCGTCGAGGGATGCGACGAGCACGCTCTCCTCGGCCTCGGCCGGTGGCGCCGGCGCGTGCCGCAGCAGGTCCGCGAGCCGCACGATGGGATGGACCGCCTGCCGGTACGCGAAGACCTCGCGGTCGGCGACACGGTGCCGGTTGTCCCGCGTGACGAGGTCGGTCTCGCAGACGGCCTCCATCGGCACGCCGTAGAGCTGTCCGCCGCACTCCACCGCCATCAGCGGCGTCACCACCCGCGCGAGCGGCAGCGACAGGCGCACCGCGGTCCCCTCGCCCTCGACGGTCGCGAGCGAGACGCTGCCGCCGATCGCCTCGACCGCCGACCGCGCCCAGTCCATCGCGACGCCCCGGCCATAGGGGTCCGCCGCGGCCTCCCGGGCGGAGAAACCGCGCGCGAGGACGAGCCGCGCCACGTCGGCCGCGGGCAGAGTATCCCGATCGTCCACGCCGAGGATGCCGCAGGACACCGCCTTTTCCCTGACGCGGGCGAGGTCGAGGCCGCCGCCATCGTCCCGCACCTCGATCACGCAGCGATCCCCTTCGTGGCGGGCGGACAGCCGGACCGATCCGGTGGCCGCCTTCCCCGCCGCCGTGCGCACCTCCGCCGGCTCGATCCCGTGGTCGACCGCATAGCGGACGAGGCGGGCGAGCGTCGTCGCGAGCGGGTCGAAATGAAGCCTGTCGACCTCCGTTGCCGCGCCCTCCGCGACGATCTCCACCGCCTTGCCCGCGCCCCTCGCATACTCGCGCGCCGGGCCCGAAACGTGCTGCACGAGGTCGGCGAACGGCCGCATCCGCACGGCCAGGACGATGCCTTCCATGTCGCGCGCGATCCGGTCGAGAATCGCGTGGTGCGCCTTGATCGCACGCCCGACATCGCGTGCGCCGGGCACGTCGCCCACCCGCCGTGCGAGATGCGGCAACGCGTTGCGCGCCACGACGAGCTCACCGGCGAGCTGCATCATCCGCTCCACCTGCCCCGGGTCGACCCGGAGCCCACGCCCCGCCGCGATGACCTCCGGCGGCACCTCGGCGCCCGCGTCCGCGTCGCCGGTCTCCGCCGCCTCGGCCGCCGGCCCTTCGGCCGTGTCGCGCTCCGGGGCAGACGCCTCGTCGTCCGCCTCCTCCACGGTTTCCGATCCCGGCGCAGCGTCCGCTTCCCGCACGGCGTCCGGTTCCTGCGCCGGGGCGGGCTCCTCTCCGAGGTCCGCGTCCTGCGCGGAGACGGGCTCCCGATCAGCCTCGGGATCATCGGCCACGCCCTGCTCAGGGCCCGGGTCCTGCTCAACGTCCGAGTTCAGCCCGGCACCCGGATCCTGCACTGCATCCGGCTCCTGTCCTGCGTCCGGGTCAGGCTCGGCGTCCGGTGCCGGCAGGTCCCCTTCGTCGGCCCGCCCGCAGCGTTCCTCCGCGTTGTCCGGCGCCTGGAGGTCGGTATCCCGCGACGGGCTGTCAGCCTCATCGTCGCAGCCGTCCGCCTCCTCGCCCGTCACGCTCGGCAACGGGAGTTCGACATCCTGCGACACCTCGGCGTCCGGGTGAGCGGACGTGCCTGCTCCGTCGAGCGCGCCGTCGAACGGCGGCGGGTCGTCGTCCGGGCCCTGCTCGCCGCCCGGACGCCCGAACAGGTCCGCCTGCTCTTCGGCATCGTCGCGCGGTGCCCCCACATCCGTCGCCGCCTCGCCGCCCTCGCCGTCCGTCACCTCCGGTAGCTCGGCCGGATCCTCCGCCTCCGGCACATCGAGGTCCCGGGACGCTTCCCCGTCGTCATCGGACGCCGGCGCTGCCTCGCTGACGTCCTCGACCGGCGCGTCGGCATCCGGCGCGGCTTCGTCCATCGCCTGCATTTCCGGCGCTGGCGACGTCTCATCGTTCCCTGCAGGTGGAGGCGCGGCCACACCGCCGTCCTCAGCCGACGGCGCGTCCGCCGCAGATCCGTCCGGCAGCGGCGGTTCCGGCTCTGTCGACGGCTCCCCGTCTTCCACCGACGTCTGCGGTGCGGCGTCGGCTTCGTCGGCAAACTGCGCACCGGCATCCGGAGTGGAACCCGCTGACGGTTCCTCGTCATCTGTGGGCGGAGGCGCCTCCGCGATGACGGCTTCGGCCGGGGGCTCGCCGAGATCCGGCGATGCGTCGTCCGCCACATCGATCCCCGGCGTCCGCGCTGGTTCGGGCGAAGCAGGCGCCCCTTCCTGCTCGGCAAGGTCGGACTGCCCGGTCCCGGCGAGGGGAACGTTCGACTCCGCGCCGTCGCTCTCGTCGTCGTTCGAGCGCGGTGCGTCCGCCGTGGCGATGCCGTCATCAGGCAGCGCGTCGCTCGGAACCGCCGCACCGTCGACAGGTTCGCCGGCGGTCAGGGCCGCATCCTCGCGGGACAGAGCCTCGTGATCAGGTGCAGGAGCCTCGGCGTCCCCACCGTCCGGCACCTCGTCAGCATCGGCCTCGAACGCCGCCTCGGCCTCGGGGACGACGTCGACGCAGTCGGGCGCGGCGTCAGCTCCCGTATCGGCTCCTTCCGCGCTGCCGGCGTCGGCGTCCGGTTCGGTCAGGGTCGCCGCTTCGTCCGGATCCGGACGCCCGTCTTCGCCTTCCGCCTCCTCCGCGTCACCGCTGTCGGATGTGTCGGCGCCGGCGGACCCGTCGTCGAGCGCGGGCACAGGGTCCGGAGGGGACTGCGGTTCGGCATCCGCATCGACGACCGAGGGATCGCCGCCGGGATCGTCCAGCTGCTCCGGCGTGGCGTCGATGTCCGCCGCAACGGTCGCCGGAGCGGCGGCGCCGTCTTCCTCGGCGCCATCGGAGGGATCAGCCGCGCTTGCGGCGCCCGGCAATGCGTTCTCGTCGGGACTTTCGACCGGAACGGGCTCGGGATCGGCGTCCTCGTCGTTGAGACCGGCGGCGGCCGCCGCGTCCTCCGCCTCTGCGGGTTCCTCGCCGGCGTCGGTGTCCGCCTGCGTCGCCGTATCGGCGCCTTGCGGGTCGGTCCCGAGAACCTCGTCGAGGCCGGTTGCGGCGTCGGCAAGGGGCGAGTGAGCCTCCGGCTCGGCGTCGGCGGCGTGGTCCGGCGCGGTTTCCGGTTCCTCGATGTCCCCCGATGCTGCCTCCGTCCCCTCTTCGTCGGCCGGCACTTCGGCCGTGTCGACCGTCGCCGTTTCGAGCATCTCCGGCGAGGGGTCGTCAGGGGCACCACCCAGATCCGGATCTGTGACGGCAGCATCGGCTTCAACGTCCGATTCCGTCAGCACGGGCTCGGATGCAGCGTCCTCGCCGGCGGCGGCAGCATCGGCCGAAGCATCACCTCCGAAGTCGGCCTCGTCCGCCTCCGTGCCTTCCCCGACCTCTTCGACAACCGGAGCGATTGGGGCGTCTTCCGCCGCCGCAGACTCTTCGGCGCCGTCCGCGTCCGCGGTGCCGTCATCACCTTCGTCCGCCGTGGGGCCAGCCACGTCGGACCCGGTGTCGTCCTGCGCCACGGTATCGTCTTCGACGGGCGGTTCGACGGGCTCGATTTCGGACGCCGGGTCCTCCTGCGCGTCATCCTCGCGGGGCCGGTCGACGTCCGGCTCCGCAGTTTCCTCGTGCGCGACGGTGTCCGCCGGCGCGGGTTCGTCGGCGGCCGCGTCGACGGTCTCGACCGCACCGCCCTCCGGTTCGTCCCCGAGGTCGTCGGGCACCGCCTCGTCGGATGCCGCGGCGGCCTCCGCCACCAGATCCTCGGCCCCCTCGGCCACGGCGGCGGCCCCGTCCGCGGCGGTGTCGGCGGCGGCCTCCGACGGCGCGGCGTCGTCGTCCGACGGGCGGTCATCCGGGTCGGACGTGGCCGCGTCGTCGGCGATGATCGCCTCGTCGGCGCTCTCGTCCGCAGTCTCGATGACCTCGGCGTCCTCCCCGGCCAGCGACTCCTCGTCGGCGGAGACCTCCGGCCCGGTCGCCGCATTCGGGTCGTCATCCACGGCAGGGTCATCGCCGGGGGATGAGTTGCCGGCTTGCGCCTCCTCCTGCGAGGGTGCTTCTTCGGCGTACAGCTTGGCCGCGTCGGACGGGGCGCCTGCGGTGCCGGCCCAGTGGCGGGGGGAGCCGTTGCCGATGGCGCGGACGAGGCCTTCGAGCCAAGCCGGGGCTGTCGGCGGGACCGCGAGCGCGACGGCGAGACCGCGCAGCATCGCCGCCTCGCGCGCCGCCGCCGGAGTGCGCAGCAAAAGCGCCTGGGTCGCCGCGCGGAGGTCCTCCAGCGCGGTCTCCGGCGCATCCGCGAGACGCTCCAAGGCGTCGGCCGCGAAACGCTCGCAGGCGCCGCTGTCGGCGAGGTCGCCGGAGGGGCGGATCAGCGCCGGAGGCTCGACGGCGACGACCTCCACCTCAGCCGAGACGCTCTCGAACAGCGTCGTCAGCGTGTCGACGCCCGCCGTCGTCAGGACCTGGAAGACGAGATTGCAGAGCTGCGGGTCGAGCTCGGCGATGGCCGGCCACGGCGCCGCCGCGGTCACGGACGTCGCCAGCCGCTCCGGCACCTTGCCGACGAGGCTCAGGGGATCCTGGCCGGCGAGGAGGGCCCCGGCGCCCGGCGCGTAGCGCAGGGCCTGGATCGCGGCGCCCGTTTCCAGCGCATGCACCAGGGCGGCCAGGCGGTCGTCCTCGGAGAAGATGCCGAGCCAGTCCGGACCGGATCCGGCTGCGGGTGCGTCCGGCGGGGCACCGGCGTCGCTGCCGGCCGCGGCGCGCTCGACCATCGCCCGCAGGTCCGCGATTCGGGGGGCCGCGACGTCGGCGGCATCTCCGGGAAGGGCGCCGGTCGCCTCCAGTTCGGTCAGCCAGCCACCGACCTGCTCGAAGGAGGCCGTCATGACATCGAGGGCATCGGGCGTCAGCTCGAGCGTTGCCGAACGGGCCATGTCGAGCAGGTCCTCGCCCACGTTCATCAGCCCGGTCAGCGGGGTGAGTTCGAGCGGGCCCGACGCGTCCTTCAGGGCGCGAACGGCGTCGAAGACCGTGGCGATCAGGCTCGCATCGTCCGGGTCCCGCTCCAGCGCCTTGAGCGAGGCCGAGGACTCGTCGAGGAGGCAACGGGCGTCGGTGATGAACTGGTCGAGTTGCGCGTTCGTCATCTGTCGGCTCCGCGGGCGGCGGCTACTGCTGTGGGGCGGCGGAACGGACGCACATCGTCCGGCCTCACGGCCGCCGCGACGCCGGAGCGTCCGTCCGCTCCCGTCACCGGACCGGCGGATGCGCCGCTCCGGTGTGAACGGCATGGGGAAGCGGGCGTCGTAGATCCCGGGCGGCGCGACGTTTGGGGCATGGGACGGGCGGCTCCATCGCCAGTGGATGTTGGGTCCCTCCGCCGCTGAACGACGCGAGGGGCGGTCCGGCGCGCTACCGGCGATGCGGGCAGCAACGCGGATGACGGTCCCGCGCCGCCCGGCTGGTGCCGGCTCGCGGCGCGTCGCTCAGCGATACAGCCGCGTGCCTGCCCCAGGCTGGGCCGCAAAGGCGAGGCGCACCGGGGGGATGCGGCGCACCGCGCCGGCGGGAGCGTCAGCCGACCGAGCGGAGCTCGTCGGCGAGGAAGGCGATGGTCTTCGCCGACGCGGCGAGGACCGCGGCGTCCTGCTCCCTGGCCCGCGTCGCGGTCCCGGCCTCCTCCATGATGCGGGATGCGTCGGTCGCGGCGTTGGCGATCAGGGCGACGGCGGTCCTCGCCTCGCACAGCGCCGCGTCGCTCTCGGCGAGGTCGGCCGTCATCTGCCCGGCGCCGGCTTGGAGCGAGGCGATGTGGTCGGCGACGCCGTCGAGGCTCCGGAGCACCGCCCGCTGGATCTCGATCTCCGAGCCGATGGTCTTCGCGATCGCGTCGAGGTCGGCGCCCACGCGCCCGCAGCGTCCGAGCGCGGCCGTCAGGCGCTCCTTGATCCGCTCGGCGCTCAGCACCGTGTCCCGGGAGAGGTCGCGCACCTCTGCGCAGACGCCGATGAAGCCCCGCGCGGACGGCCCGCGTGCGGCCTCGAGGGAGCCGTCGACGCCGAGCGCGCCGGTCTGCCCGGCGATCGCGATCGCGGACTCGACGATGCGTTCCGCGCGCTGAACGGCCTGCTCGAAGGCATCGAGCCGCGCTCGCGCCTTGCCGTTGTCGTCCAGCGCGCGGCCGAGACCGTCGGTGACGCCTCGGGCGTCGCGGGCGCAGTCGCGCAGCGCGGCCACCACCGCCGCAAGCTGATCGCGCAGTTCGGCGGCCGACCCGGAGTCGGGCCGTGGCGCGAGGAGGCTTTCCGAGGCCGTCTGCGCGGCGGCCAGCGCGGAGCGGCATGCGTGCCCGGCGGTCTCCACCGCGTCCAGAACGGTGACCGCGGCCCGCGTGCCCTCGTCGATTTCCGCAAGCAGCGCGTCGGCGGCGTTCGCGGTGTCCCTCGCGGGGTCGGCGATGCCGGCGGTATCGGCCGCCTCCGCCGCGGTCATGAGCGCACCGGACCACTCGTTCAGTGCGAGCGCGGCCTTGAAGCACTGGGCGACCGCCTCGGTCTGATGCTGCGCCTCCCGCAGGGTCTGGCGGCAGACCGCGGACTGCGCGTCGATGCTCGCTGCTAGCCCGTCGACGTCCTTGAGCGGCGGCGCGATGGCGGACAGGTCGTTCGACGTCGCCGCGAGAACGGCGTCCGTCGCGTCCCGCGTTTCGGCCATGTCGGCGCCGGCGGCGCCGAGGCGCTGCACGACATCGCGGCCGCGCTCGACGTCGCCGTCGCTCGCCTCAACGGCGGCGGCGAGATGACCGGTGGCCCGTGCGGCCTCCCCGCCCGCCTCGGCCAGTTGGGATCCGGCCTTCGTTGCGGCGCCGAGGGCAGCGTCGGCGAGGGTGCGGATCTCCTCGGCGACGAGGGAGAGGCCGAGGCCTTCCCTCCCGGCGTGTGCCGCCTCGACGGAGGCGTTGAGGGAGAGAATGCGCGTCTCGCCGGCGATCTCGGCGACGAGGTCGACGAGCTGGCGGATCTCGCCGGCCTCGCCCTGCAGCGCCGTCCCCTCGCGGATGGCGTCGGCGTGACGCTTGGCGGCGCTGGCGACGGCGGCGAGCGAAGCCTCGATCTGCCCGCGGATGGATTCGTTGAGCTCCTCGAGCGTGCTGAGCTTGGCGGCCATCAGGTCCGCGGCGTCGCGCGCCGCCGTGGTCCTGTCGTCGAACCGCTGGAGTGCGCGCTTCGACGCCTCGGCGGCGCTTCTCGCCTGCGCCTCGCCGTCGGCGACGGTCTTCAGCGTGGCCTGCTGCGCCTCGACGGCGGCGAGAGTCCCGGCGAACTCCCCGGCGATGTGCGCCGACGCGGCGGTGATGCGCTCGGCGGCGGTCTGGCGGTGCTGGATGAGGAGGCGGCGTGACCGGCCGGGATGCGCGATGCGCTCGAACAGGCCCACGGTCGGGGCCGGCGGAAGGCCGGCGCCGTCGCTCCGGACGGCGGCCTCCTCGGAGTTGACGAGCGCCATGGTCATGTCCCCCGCTTCTATGTCGCTGGGGGATCGGCGGAATTGCGGACACCCGACCAGCATGCTGTGGCAACGCTGGCTGATGTGGCATCGCAAGCTTGCGCGTGGCTCGCCTGGAGCCGTGCGTCAGGTGGCGGGGGTCCCGGCGCCGCCCCTGCCGCGGGGTGGCGCGGCGGAGGCTGCCGGGCGCTGGACTACGCGGCCCAGATCGCGTCTTCGTTGGCGAAGCCCTTCACCTCGATCGGGTTGCCGGCGGGGTCGTGGAAGAACATCGTCCACTGCTCGCCGGGCTGCCCCTCGAAGCGCACCGTCGGCGGGATGACGAATTCGACGCCGGCCGCGGTCAGCCGGTCCGCCAATTCGCGCCACAGGGTGAGCGGCAGCACCGCACCGAGGTGCGGCATCGGCACCATGTGGTCGCCGACCTTGCCGGTCTTCGCCGAGGGGAACGGCGCGCCGCGGTGCAGCGAGATCTGGTGGCCGAAGAAGTCGAAGTCGACCCAGGTGTCGGTGCTGCGCCCCTGCTTGCAGCCGAGAAGCTCGCCATAGAACCGCGTCGCGGCGTCGAGATCGTCGACATGGTAGGCGAGATGGAAGAGCGGCTTGAACGTCATCGGGGGCTTTCTCGGCGGGGGTTGGGCGGCGACGGCGGAGGCGTCACCATTTCACGAAGGTCCGTTCCGCCAGGCGCATCAGCTGCTCCACCACGAGGAGGACGATGATGAAGAGCATCAGCCAGGCGAGAAGGGTCTGGATGTTGTAGATGTCGTAGCTCGTCTTCACCTGCCAGCCGATGCCGTTCGGAAAGCCGAAGATCTCCGACAGGAACGCGACCTTCCACGACAGGGTGAAGCCGATCCGCCCCGCCGCCAGCAGCGGCGGGATGAGGAACGGCAGGTACATCCCCGTCACGCGCTGCCACAACCCCACATGATAGGACCGAGCCATGCCCGAGAGGTCGTCGTCGAAGTCCCCCATCGCGTCGCGGATGTAGGTGCCGACCACCGGCATCACGACGAGGCCGATGAGAAGGATGATCGTCCCGTTGCTGCGCCCGAGCGAGATCAGGAACAGGAAGATGAGGATCAAGGTCGGGGTGAAGATCGCGATCTGCAGGAGCCAGCGCGTCAGCTCCGCGAAGGTGCGCGAGAGCGCCGCGGCGATCCCGTAGGTGGTGCCGAGCAGGATCGCCAGCACGAAGCCGAGAATGGTGCGGCCGAGCGTGTTGCCGAGCGGCTCGAACGCGCGGCCGCTGGCGACGAGGTCGGCGAGCGTGCCGAACACGGCGAAGGGCGACGGCAGCGCGCTCATGTTCACCACCGCCGAGGCGATGGCCCAGACGATGACGATGAAGACCAGTGAGGCGATCTGCGCCGAATAGGCGGTGAGCCGGGTGATCATGGCGTCAGAAGCGGATGCCGGCGCGCTCGGCGAAGGCGTGGCGCAGCTCTTTTTCCAGCCCGATCACCTCGTCCGAGTCGAGCTGCCGCGGCCACGCGAGGTCGACCTTGCGGCGCAGGCAGATCGACGACGGCGCGGGGGTGAGCATCACGATGTCGGTCGCGAGCTGTGCCGCCTCGGAGATGTCGTGCGTGACGAAGACGATGGTGCGCTTGGTCTCCTCGCTGGCCCACAGGTCGATGAGGATGCGCCGCATCTCCGCCGCGGTGATCTCGTCGAGGTGGCTGAACGGCTCGTCCATCAGGAGGATCTGCGGCTCGTTCACCCACGCGCGCACGATGGACGCGCGCTGACGCATGCCCCCCGACACCTGGTGCGGATAGAGGTGCATCGCGTCCCTGAGGCCGACCGCGGTGAAGTACTTCTCGATCAGCTCGTCCCATTTCGCCTTCGGCTGCACGCCGAGGCCCTTGAGGCCGAACCTGGCGTTCTGGGCGAGTGTCTTCCAGCGCAGGAGCCGCGGCCCCTGGAAAACGTACGCCATCTGCCGCGAGAGGTCGGGCTTGCGGCGCAGGTCCTCCCCGTCGATGACGATGCCGCCGGCGCGGGTCGGCTTCAGAAGCCCGTTGATGATGTTGAGGAGCGTCGACTTCCCGCAGCCCGACGGGCCGAGGAGGACAGTGAAGCTCCCCTCCTCGATCTGCAGCGAGAAGTTCTCGTAGATCACCTTGCGCGTGTCGCTGCCGGCCGGACCGGGGAACGAGAGGTCGATGTCCTCGAGGGAAACCTTGGTGGTCATGCGGCGGTACCTTGGAACGTTACGCGGGCGGCACGGCGGACGGGCGGCCGGGCCACTAGTCCGCGCTCTCCTGGCGGATGCGGCGCTGGAGCGGGGCGAAGACGAGATGGTCGATCGCCATGCCGGCGGCCATCAGGATGATCCCCCAGGCGACGATCGGCGCCATGTAGAGCGTGTCCGACCAGTAGGCGACGAGGATGCCGACGCCGTTGGGCAGCCCGATCACCTCGGCGATCAGGACGATGCGGATGCCGAGCGCGAAGGAGACGCGCGCGTTGGCGACCATGTAGGGGGCGATCGACGGCAGGTAGAAGTGCACGAGGCGCTGCCACCGGCCGACATGGAAGGAATCGCACATCTCCACCAGGTCGGGCGGTGTCGCGCGGACGCCCTCCGCCGTGCCGAGGAAGACCGGCGCCGAGAGCAGCATCACCAGCGCCGAGATCGGCACGATGTTGTCGATCCCGAACAGCACCAGGAAGATGAAGACCCACACCACCGAGGGGACCGCCATCGCGATCCACACGGGGTTGGCGAAGAAGTCGAACACCACCCGCTTGCGTCCGGCGAGGACGCCCAGCAGCGTCCCGAACACGAACGCCAGCGCCCACGACACCAGGAGACGCATCAGCGTCGACGCGGCGTGGACGTAGGTCGAGCCGAGCGGACCCTCGTTGGAGAAGATCCGCACGATCTCCGTCACGACCGCGGCCGGCGTCGGGTAGAGGCGCGGCTGGACCAGGACGAAGGTGGTGAGCGCCCACCAGATCCCGATCCCCACCACCACGGGCGCGGCATTGAGAAGGAGGCGGTGGGACCGGGACATGGTCGTCATCAGGAAGGGACGTCGCCTTTATTCGGCGGCCGGCAGCGAGCCGGGGGCGAGGAAGGCGTCGTCACGCGCCGGCAGGGTCTCGACGAACTCGCCCTTCTCCAGAAGGTCGTAGATCGCGCCGATCCAGTCGTCGGTGTAGGCGTCGGACGTCAGGTACCACTTGCCCTCCTTGATGAGGGTGAGGACCGTCTCGGCGGTCTCCGGGCCTGCGAGCCAGCCGGCGTCGCGGGCGAGGTCCGCGTACTCGCCGCCCTCGGCGAAGGCGTCCGGGTTCTCCTGGATCCACCGCGTCGCGGCGTCGAGGCCGGCGACGATCCGGGCCGCCGTCTCGGGGTTCTCCTCCAGCCACGTGGCGGTCGCGACGGCGCCGTTGATGACGAGCGGCTCGCCCGCGCTCTCCTGCATCGCCTCGGTGAAGGAGAAGATGGTCTTGAACTGCGGCAGCGACCGCGCGGCGGCCGAGGAGCCCGAGAAGAGGAGCGCCGCGTCGACCTGGCCGCGCTCCACCAGCGCCAGCAGCGCGCCGGACGAGGCGGTGACGACGTCGAACACGGTCGTCGGGTCGTCGACGCCGTAGTAGGCCTTGGCGAAGGCGCGGAAGGCGGCCCAGGTGCCGGTGCCGAAGCCCGGGATGCCGAGGCGCTTGCCTTCCAGGCTCATGACGTTCGGGTACTCGCCCGCCTCGTCGGCGCGCACCACGATGCCGTTGTACATGTTCTGCGCGCCGGCGGTGGAGAAGTAGCGGAAGTCCGACCCTTCGGCGACGAACTGCACCGTCTCGATCGGCGAGATCCAGGCGACGTCGGTGTCGCCGGCGACGAGGAGGGCCTGCACCTGGTCGTAGCCGACCTTGGAGACCTCGACGTCGAGGTCGCCGAAGAGGCCGCGGTCCTTGGCGACGAAAGCCGGGATGGCGCTCGCCTCGACGGTCATCGACACCGTCTCTGCGGCGGCCGGCGCGGCCGCGGCCAGCGCCAGGGCACCGGCGACGAACCCGCGGACGATGGGCATCGGAAGGTGGGGGAAGTCCATGGTGAGATCTCCTCTCGGCGTGACGGGGGTCGGCGTGACGTGACGTGACGGGGCGGGACGGCGGCCTGGTTCAGGTGCCGACGCGCAGCGGGGCGGTCATCTTGCGGAGCGCGGCGAGCACGGAGAGCGCCGTGATGCGTCCGGTCTTGGGGTTCTCGCTGGGGATGTTCTCGATCGCCATCGAGAAGCTGGCGCTGTCGGCGTCGACCTCGATGCGATGCGTGTTGCGGGTCAGCGCGGGGTCGGCCCAGATCTCGATGGTGGTGGCGTCCGGACCGACGCCCGCGAGCGCCAGCGCGGCGCCGACGTTGAGGTTGGCCGGGAAGCCCTTCGCCGCCTCGCGCGCGGTGCCGCTGAACACCTTCACCGGCTCCGTCGCGGCGGCGATGTCGATGCCGTTCTCTTCGAGGTACGGCGCGCCGAGGAGGCCCTTCACGGGCTTGCGGGTGATCATCTTGATGGAGTGGATCGTGCCCTCGGCGGCGGCCGTCACCGCGTCGAGCGCCAGGAGCGCGCCGGAGGGGGCGATGATCTGCCCGCCGGTGCGGCCGGCGAGTTCGATGAGATCGCCGTGCGTGAGGAGCGCGCCGATGGAGAGGACGACGGCCTTCTTCCCGTTCGCGACGAACGGCCCGACGATCTCGCCGAAGAGCGCCGCCGGGGCGCACTCGACGACGATGTCCGCCAGGGGCTCAAGCTCGGCGATGGGAACGACCGGCACGTCCGGCGCGACGGGCGCGAGGCGCGCCCTCGCGGCCTCGATGTCGCGGGCGGACACGGCGGCGATGGTGAAGCCCGGCAGGCGACCCGACTGCACCGCCTCGACGACGGCCATGCCGATGGCCCCGAGGCTGGCGACGGCGAGGCGGATGGGCGCGCCGGGGGTGGACGTTGATGGCGGCAAGAGAAGCGGCCCCTCGAATGAACTCATCGGTCATCCGCGACCGCGGCGCTCCGCCCGGCCGGTGGCCGGTGCGTCCGCGATCCTGCGCGAATGTTCAGCTATGAGTTTAGGGAACGCCGAACTCGTCACACAAACCACAAATCGGCAGCGATGGATGAGGTAACCTCATGCGTGACGTTACCCGCCCCGCGCCTAGGGTGCCGCCGCTTTAGCCGAAGCCGCAAGGGAACTGGCCGATTCTTCGGCAATCCACTCCCGGAATGCCTTAATCATCGGCAGGTCGTACTGATGCTCGCGGCACAGAAGGTAATAGCTGCCGGCGCTGCGGACGGTCTGCGGAAGGGCTGCGACAAGACGCCCGGAGGCCATGTCCTCCTCCACCAGGACGTGCGGCACGACCGCGATGCCGTCCCCCCGCCGTGCCGCCGCCAGCACCATGAAGTAGTGCCCGAACTTCGGCTCCTCCGGCATGACGTCGACGTGGACGCCGACGCCGCGCAGGAAGTCCGCCCACGCGTAGCCGCGCGTCGCGTTGTGGAGGAGCGGGTAGGACAGGAGGTCCTGCGGGCCCGCGATCGGCGGGCCCGCGCGCATCAGGTCCGGCGAGGCGATGGCGATGAGCTCGTCCGCCATCAGCCGGTGCGCCTTCAGGGCGCCGTGGCCCTCGGTCATCTTGAGGTCGATGCGGGCGGCGTCGGCAGGGTCGTCCGAGCCGTCGATGCGGCCGACGCGGATCGCGAGGTCGACGTCGTCGCGCGAGAAATCCACCGCGCCGATCGTGGTGACGAGATGCACCTCGATGGTCGGATGGCGCGTGGAGAAGTCCTCGAGGCGCGGCATCAGCCAGTTCATGGCGAACGTTGGCAGCGCGCTGACGGTGAGGACGCCGGCGGCCTTGCGCCGGTCCACCTTGGCGACGCTCCGCTCCAGCTCGTCGAGCGCGGCGCGCACACCGGGGTAGAGCGCCGCTCCGTGCGGCGTCAGCTCGACGCGGCGGACGTGGCGCACGAACAGCGGGACGCCGATCTCCTCCTCCAGCGCCTTGATCTGGCGGGAGACGGCGCCCTGGGTCACGTTGAGCTCCGCCGCGGCGTCGGTGAAGCTCATCGCCCGCGCGCACGCCTCGAAGACGCGCAGCGCGTTGAGGGAGGGCAGCCTGCGGCGCACTCCGCCCCCCGTTCGGTGCCCTTACGCGTTCTCAGCGGCGCGCTCGGCCTTCTTGCGGTCGTTCGGGTCGAGGTGGACCTTGCGCAGGCGGATGTTCTTCGGCGTCACCTCAACGAGCTCCATGTCGTTGATGTAGCTGAGCGCCCGCTCGAGGCTCATGCGGATCGGCGGGGTCAGCTTCACCGCCTCGTCCTTGCCGGACGCGCGCATGTTGGTGAGCTGCTTGCCCTTGATCACGTTGACCTCGAGGTCGTTGCCCCGGGTGTGCTCGCCGATGATCATGCCGCGGTAGACCTTGATGCCCGGATCGATGAACATCGGACCGCGGTCTTCCAGGTTGAACATCGCGTACGCCACCGCATCGCCGTCGCCGTTGGAGATGAGAACGCCGGTGTGCCGGGTCGGGATCGCGCCCTTGTGCGGCACGTACTCGTGGAACACGCGGTTGAGGATGCCGGTGCCGCGCGTGTCGGACAGCAGCTCGCCCTGGTAGCCGATGAGGCCGCGGGTCGGCGCGTGCATGATGATGCGCGTGCGCCCGGCGCCCGACGGGTTCATCTCGACGAGGTCGGCCTTCCGCTCGGACAGCTTCTGGATGACCGTGCCGGAGTGCTCGTCGTCGACGTCGATCGTGACTTCTTCGATGGGCTCGAGGCGCGTGCCGTCCTCGGCCTGCCGCATCACGACCTGCGGGCGCGACACGCCGATCTCGAAGCCCTCGCGGCGCATGGTCTCGATGAGGATGCCGAGCTGCAGTTCGCCGCGGCCCGCGACCACGAAGGCCTCGCCGCCCTCGGTGTCGGTGACGCGCAGCGCGACGTTGCCCTCGGCCTCGGACATCAGCCGGTTGCGGATGACGCGGGACTGGACCTTGTCGCCCTCGGTGCCGGCGAGCGGCGAGTCGTTGACGCGGAAGGTCATCGCCAGCGTCGGCGGGTCGATCGGCTGGGCCGGGATCGACGTCGTCACCGCGGGGTCGACGATGGTGTCCGCGACGGTGCCCTTCAGGAGGCCGGAAATCGCGACGATGTCACCGGCGCGGCCCTCCTCGATCGGCTGACGCTCGATGCCGCGGAAGGCGAGCACCTTGGAGACGCGCCCGGTCTCCACGACGCTGCCGTCGCGGCGCAGGACCTTGACCGTCTGGTTCGGCCTCACGGTGCCGGAGGTGATGCGCCCGGTCAGGATGCGGCCGAGGAAGTTGTCCGCCTCGATCGTCGTGGCGAGCATGCGGAACGGCCCCTCCTCCACGCGCGGCTCGGGCACGTGCTTGACGATGAGGTCGAGGAGCGGGGCCATCGAGGGCTTCGCCGACGGGGTCGGCTCAAGGCTCATCCAGCCGTTCTTGGCCGAGCCGTAGACGATCGGGAAGTCGAGCTGCTCGTCGTCCGCGCCGAGCGCGTCGAAGAGGTCGAACACCATGTCGACCACTTCCTGGTGCCGCTCTTCCGGCTTGTCGATCTTGTTGATGGCGACGATCGGCCGGAGGCCCATCCTGAGCGCCTTGCCGAGCACGAACTTGGTCTGCGGCATCGGCCCTTCGGCGGCGTCGACGAGGATCACCGCGCCGTCCACCATGTTGAGGATACGCTCCACCTCGCCGCCGAAGTCGGCGTGACCCGGCGTGTCGACGATGTTGATGCGGGTCGGCGGCGTCGCCTCGCTCTCCCACTCCACCGACGTGACCTTGGCCAGGATGGTGATGCCGCGCTCCATCTCGAGCGCGTTGGAGTCCATGACGCGCTCGGCCACCTTCTGATTCTCGCGGAAGGCGCCGGACTGACGCAGGAGGACGTCAATCAGGGTCGTCTTGCCGTGGTCGACGTGCGCGATGATCGCGACGTTGCGCAGCGCGCGGGGTGCTGTGGTCATGAAGCCGGCCAGTGTCTGGGAGCGTGAAGGGGCTGACTGCCATGACCGAGCGCTTATGGCTAGCCCCAATCGAGCATGACAGTACTGCCGTAGCGCGAGGCGTCGCCCTCCTTGCACGGGAACGTTGCCGCACCGTCCGGGTTCATCCTCCCGTAAACGGAGACCGAAATGCGCCTGCCTCACATTTCCATGATCACCGCCGCCGCCCTCATCATCGTGCTGATCATCGTCCTGACCTGACCCGCCGTCGCCTCGATCGGGGCGTGACGGGGACGGGGCGCCCCGCCCGCTTCATCGCGGCACGGCGGCCTCGACGCGCGCCGGGACGGGCCGGCCGGCGCGCGGCGTGCGGCGCTTGAGCGCCAGGAACGGCCGCTCGATCACGCGCCAGGAGACCTCCGCGATCAGGACCGTCAGGCCGAGCCAGATGACGGTGCGCAGGATCGCCCAGGCGCCGACGTCGAGCGCCTGGAAGCCGGGAATGTAGGTGTAGCAGAACTGGGGCACGAAATAGTGCCAGACATAGAGCCCGTAGGAGATGCGTCCGACATGGACCAGCGCCGGGTGCGCCAGGATGTCGAACCGCCCGTCCGCCGCGATTGCGGACCGCACCGCGCAGAGGGCCGTGACGTTGACCAGCACCGGCAGGAAGACCCAGCGCAACACCCCGGACCCGCCGGTCCAGCCGACGACGTCCCCGAAGCTCCCCGTCGTCATGACGACGGCGACGAGCGATCCCCACAGGAGGGCGCGGCTGCCCGCCACCCTCTCCATGAACGCGAGCCCCGCCGCCCGCCCGCTCATCGACACCGCCAGGAGCGCGCCGGCCGCGAGGCTGTCGATGTTGCCGGGCAGGAGGACGATGGCGAAGGTCGTCCCCTCTATCGCCATGATCGCCCGATAGATCGGGGCCAGGATCACGCAGCCGGCGATCACCGGCAGCAGCCACCGCCGCGGCGCGAGCGCCACCAGAGGGAACCAGAAGAGGTAGAACTGCTCTTCCGTCGCCAAGGTCCAGAAGTGCCCTGCCCCGGTCCAGCGCTCCTGAAGCGCGATCTGCACGTTGCTCAGGTAGAACGCATGCCACGGCCATTCCTGGCGCATCGCGGCGAGCGCCAGGAGCGCGGTGAGGAGGATCGCCGCGTAGTAGGCGGGCGCCAGCCGCAGCGCCCGCCGCAGGTAGAACCGCGTCGCCAGCACCCCGGCAGGAGCCGTCCCGCGCTCCTTCAGAAGGATCGAGGTGATGAGGAAGCCGGACAGAACGAAGAACGACTTCACGCCGATCAGCCCGGGCGCGAACCCGCGGACCATCTCGTTGTAGGTGAAATGCTCGACCAGAACCAGGCACGCGGCGACCGCCCGCAACCCATCGAGCTTCGGATAGTACGGCAGGCTGCGCCCGGACGCGTCAGTCATGCCCGGCCACCCCGCTGCCGCATTGCGGGGGCACAGGCGTGATCACGTCCCATGCGAGCTGGGTGACGCTGCGCGACACCGTGCGGCGGAACGGCCCCCTCGTCGCGCTCATCATCGTGCTCGGCTTCGTCAGCGCGACACTGGAAGGTCTGGGCATAGGCCTCGTGATCCCGTTGCTGTCGATTATCGTCGGACCCGACGGCGCCGAGGGTGCCTCCGGTCTGTCGGCGCTCTTCAGTGGCATCGGCGCGGGTCTCGATCCCGGGACACGCCTCGTCGCGATCAGCGCCGTCATCTTCGCGCTCATCCTGATGAAGAACGCGGTCGGCTTCGCGAACGGGGTGATCAGCGGCTACGTCTACGGCAAGGCGAGCCACGCGATCCGGATCCAGCTGGCCGAGCGCCTCCTCAGAGTGGGCTTTCCATTCCTTCAGAAGCAGGATCCGGGGCGGCTCCTCAATATCATTTCTAATGAATCCTGGCGCGTGTCCGACGCGATCCAGACGACACTGTCGATGATCGTCAGCGCCTCCTGCGCCCTCGTCCTGACCATCTTCCTGCTGCTGCTGTCCTGGCAGATGACGCTGTCGGTCGCCCTCGGGCTCGTGGCGATCCAGGCGATCCACGCCCTCGTGACCGCCCGGGTGAAGGCGCCGAGCCGCGCCCTCACGGCGCGCAACAACACGATGGCCGCACGGATGCTGCACGTGGTGCACAGCGGCCAGCTCATCCGCATCTTCCGTCAGGAGGAGCGCGAGCGGGACGCCTTCGCGCGGACGTCGGACGACCTGCGCCACGCCGCGTTCGTGCTGCACCGGCGCCTGTCGGTGCTCCCGGTGCTGACCGAGGTGATGTTCGCCGGTCTCTTCCTGACGCTGGTGGTCAGCGCGTGGCTGGCGAACGTCAGCTTTCCGGTGATCGCGACGTTCGTCGTCCTCCTCTACCGCCTGCAGCCCTATGTCCGCGGCCTGCAGGGAGCGTGGGGGCAGCTGCGCGGCTGGTCCGGCTCCATCGAAGCGGTGCAGTGGCTGCTCGACCCCGCCGGAAAGCCCGAAGCGCCGGGCGGCACGCAGGACGTCGGCCCGATCACCGAGCGCATCGCCTTCCGCGACGTGCGCTTCGGGTACGGCGGCGAGACCGGCGGCGACGGCCTCGTGCCGGTCCTGCGCGGGGTCAGCTTCGACCTCAAGGCGGGGCGGTCGACGGCGCTCGTCGGGCGGTCGGGCGCCGGGAAGACGACGATCATCAGCCTCCTGTGCCGCCTCATCGAGCCCGACCGGGGCACGATCCTCGTCGACGACAAGCCGCTGTCGACCATCGACCCCGCCGCGTGGCGCAGCCGCATCGCCGTCGCCAGCCAGGAACTCGAGCTCATCGACGGCACGATCGCCGACAACATCACCTACGGAAAGCCGGGGGCGACCCGCGCGGAGGCGATGGCGGCGGCCCACCTGTCGGAGGCGGCCGAGTTCATCGAGGCGACGCCGGAGGGCTACGACACGCTGATCGGCTACCGCGGCGTCAACCTGTCCGCCGGCCAGCGGCAACGCATCGCCCTCGCCCGCGCGCTGCTCCTCGACCCGGACCTCCTCATCCTCGACGAGGCGACCAACGCCATCGACGGGCTGTCCGAGGCGGCGATCCTCGACACGCTCCGGGCCCGCAGCGGGCGCAAGACCACCGTCGTCATCAGCCATCACCGCAAGACGCTGTCGTCCTGCGACGACGTGATCCTGCTGCGCGACGGGCGCGTGGTGGACGAACTGCCGCTCGAACGGGTCGCGACGCTCGACATGGAGGCGCTCTACGACCTCGGCGCCGACGAGGCCTGCGACTGACGCGGGTCGGTCTGACACGGGCCGATCGGTCGGCGGCCGGACCGGGGTTCCGTGCCTCACGCCTCGCGGGGGCCGACCAGCTCGCGCCAGGCGCGGCGGCGCAGCGACGCCTCGCCGGCCGCCCGGCTCTCGTTCACGGAGGCGGTCCCGCTGGCCCACGCCCGCTTCAGCCGGCGCCGCCACGGACCACCGAGCACCCGCGGCCCGCTGTCGAGGTCGCCGCCCGCCATCGACGCGCGCACGAACGCTGCGATCCCCCGCACGTTGGCGACCGCGATCCGCCGGTTCGGGATGCGGAGGGCGCGGTCGAACGGCGCTCCGCCGCCGACCTCGCGCACCGAGCCGAAGAGCGTCCAGCGCACGTGGTTCATCAGGAACGGGGCGCGGCGCAGATGCTTGGTGTAGAGCGCCCCGTTGCCGAAGGCGTACGCCACGACCGCCTCGATCGCCGCCTCCCGGGTGCGCCGTCCGTGGCGGTGGCGCACCACCACGTCCGGCACGTACTCGACCGGGACGCCGTGCAGGAAGCTGCGCACGAGGTAGTCGGTATCCTCCGCCGAGCGGAAGCGGGCGCCGGCGCCAAAGCGCTCGTCGAAGGCGCCGATGTCGTGGACGACCTCGCGCGGGATCGTCATGTTGCAGCCGTGGATGAAGCCGCCCGGCGGCGTCTTGCGGTCGAGCCGCTCGACCTTGCCGGACAGCTTCAGCGTGACCGGCATGTCCCGCTCGTCGGCGAGCTCGACCCGGCCGCCGCGCACGACCGGCTCGCGGTCGTTCGCATAGTGGCGGCGCAGCCTTCGGAAGAAGTCGGGATGGAGTTCGCAGTCGTCGTCGACGAAGACCAGGAGGTCCCCCGACGCCAGCTGGAGCGCGGCGTTGCGCGCCCGGGCGAGGCCCTGCCGCGGCTCGGTGACGGTGACGACGCGGAACGGCGCCGCGTCGGCGAAACGGGCGATCACCGCCGGCGTCTCGTCGATGGACCCGTTGTCGACCACCACCACCTCGATGTCCCGCTCCCGTCGCTGGTCCGCCGCCGCGCGCAGCGCCGCGAACGCCTGCGCCAGCGCGTCGGCGCGGTTGCGGGTACAGATGATGACGCTGATGCGCCGGTGCCGGACCGGCCCGTAGGGGGACTGCGGCATCAGGGAGCGCATGCCGCCCGTCATGTGAGCGCCACCCCGCCGGCCGGGGTCCGGACCGGCCGCGCCCGCGCCGCGTCGATGCACCAGTCCATCATGTCCGACGCCGCGCGCGAGGCCGAGACGAGCGCCGGATAGCGGCTGAGCCCACCATAGATCGCCCGCTCCCGGCGGCGGATCAGCGACCAGCCCGCCGTCCGGTCGAGGAAGGCGGGGACGATGCGCGGGTTGTCGTGGTCGCACATCGTGCCGAACAGGAAGTAGAAGAACGTCCGCAGCCCGGCCGCGTAGGAGGCCGACGTCTCCGGCGGGCGCAGCGCGGCCTGCCGGCCGATCGCCTCCAGAAAGTCCGCGATCGGCGCGACCGACCCCGGTTCGACCTCGCTCGCCGCCGCCGCGAAGGCGGCGAAGTCGGCGTCGAAGCCGTCCGCCGCCAGCGTCTCGGTGACGATGCGCACGTGGGTCCGCCGCATCTCCGTCTTGTGCCGCTGCGACACGCTCCCCTCGTGGAGGCGGTAGGCGATGAGGCTCTCCTCGATCATCAGGGCGGGGACCTGCCCGGTCAGCCGGCGAAAGAGGTCGAAGTCCTCCGCGTGCGGGTAGGCCGGATCGTAGGCGAGCGCGGAGCCGGCCACGGCGCGGTCGAACATCACCGTCGGATGGATGAAGACGGTGAAAAACAGCGACAGGATGCCGAGGTCGCAGCGCCGGAACATCGGGTCGAGGTGGCGCTGCCGGAGCCGGTCGCGGCGGATCGTGTCGAACCCCGAGCCGCAGATGCCGAGCCCGGGCCGCGCCGCGAAGGCGGCGAGCTGGCGCTCGATCCGGTGCGGATAGGCAATGTCGTCTGCATCCATGCGCGCCACGTAGCGGCCGGTGGCGCGCCCGAGGCCCTCGTTCAGCGTGGCGACGAGGCCCCTGTTCTCGCGCGACACGAGGACGATCCGCGGATCCTCCGCCGCGTGCCGGCGCAGGATCGCCGGCGATCCGTCCGTCGAGCCGTCGTCGATGGCGATGATCTCGAGCTCGCGATGGGTCTGGTTCCGAAGGCTCCGCAGCGCCGCGTCGATGTAGGGGTGCGCGTTGAAAACAGGCAATACGATGGAAACGAGAGGCTGAACCATTTGCTTCCCCGACCTGCACAAGGCGCACGCGTGCGCACGTTGACCCGTCGAACGACGGACAGCGGGGAGTGAAATTTACTGATGAATGTGCGGAAGTTCGGCCTGAATTATGGAAAGTCTATGCCCATTCGAGGACGGCATTTTCAGAATGATGAACGCCGCCTCGGCAAGAATGCTTCGCATTCCGGGTGATTTAGAACAATCGCTCGATCAGGAGCCCGAGACCACCACCAAAATGCAGCCATCTTCCGAGAGACGCCGGACCTGGTGCGGCAGGTCCCCCCTGAACTGGGCCGAGTCGCCGGTGGCGAGTTCGACGACGCGGTCGGGAAAGCGCACCTCCACCGGACCGCGCACCACGTAGAGCAGTTCGTCGCCCCGGTGCTCCACCTTGTGGTCCTCGGGGAATTCCAGCGGCGGGAACATCAGGAACACCTCGAGGCCGGTCGACGAGGCGGCGCGGGTGAGGACTTCGATGTGGTACTCCTGATCCTCGACGGTAAGCCCGGCACGGTTGCCGGCGCGGGTCAGAAACACCGCCTCCTCGTTCTCGGCCGCGCCGAAGAGCTGGGCGGCGGACATGTCGAGCGCGCTCGAGATCCGCAGGACGACGGCGACGGACGGCACCTTCAGCCCCCGCTCCACGCGCGAGAGATAGCCCTTGTCCACGGCGGCGGCGAGGGCGAGCTGGGAGAGGGACATCCCCCGCTCGATGCGCGCCGCGCGTATGGCGCGGCCGAGACCCGCGGCGCTGGGCGCGGTGGAGGCGGTGGCGGGAGGGGTGTTGGCGGCGGCGTCGGACATCGGATCAGGCTGGTGCGGCGGCGGTTTCGGCGAAAAATGCGGTTCGGCGTGATGCGGGACCGTGCCCCGGGCCGGCCGGACGCCGCTCGGAGCACGTGACCGGGGAGGATATCCCGGCGCGACGGGGAGCGATCCGGTGGACACGAGGGAACACGGAGCGCTCGAACGGGCCGTCCGGCACGCCGGGCGCGGCATGCGGCGGGCGGGCCTCGCGGTTCCCGGCACCGCCGCATCGGCGAAGGGCTAGCGGCCCGCGGCTCACAGGTCCAGCGTGAGGCGGGGCGACCTTGAGCCGCCGACACAGATCATCATCGCCTCCGCCCGCTCGGACGGCTTCAGGACCCGGTCCGCATGGCGCGGCTCGCCGGACAGCACGCGGGTGCGGCAGGCGCCGCAGATGCCACCCTCGCAGGACGCGTCCACCGCGACGCCGGCGGCGCGGACGGCGGCGAGGACGGTCTGGCCGGGCTCGACCGTGAGCACCATGCCGGAGCGTGCAAGCTCGACCTCGAAGGGACCCGCGTCCGGCTCGATCTCCACCGGCGGCGGGACGAAGTACTCGCGGTGAACCCGGGCCGGGTCGAGCGCGGCGGTCGCCGCGTCGTAGTCGTCCAGGAAGCGGGCCGGGCCGCACGCGTAGAGGTGGGCCCCCTCGTCGGCCGCCTCGGCGGCGACGGCGGCGGCGATGCTGAGCCGCTCCGGCCCCGGGAGATGAAGGCTGGCGCGTCCCTCGCCCGCGAGCCGCGCGACGTCGGCCGCGAACGGCGCCATGTCAGCGGCGCGCGCCCAGAGATGGAGGTGAAAGTGCGCCCCCGACCGCTCCAGGTCGGCGACCATCGCCAGGAAGGGCGTGACGCCGATCCCGGCGGCGAGGAAGACGTGGCGCCGCCCGTCCGCCGCCAGCGGAAAGTTGTTGCGCGGCAGCGAGCAGGCGACCGTGTCGCCGACGGCGAGCGCGTCGTGGAGGTGGGCGGACCCGCCCCGGCTCTCCACCTCGCGCAGCACGGCGAGGCGCCAGCGGGTGGCCGCCTGCGGATCGCCGCACAGCGAGTAGGAGCGCGTCAGCCCGTTGGGCAGATGCAGGTCGACGTGCGCGCCGGCCCGGAACGGCGGCAGCGGCCAGTCGTCCGGGTCGGCGAGCTCGATGAGGCGCACGGTGGGTGTCAGCGCCTCGATGCGCCGCACCACCGTCTCGATGTGACGCGCCATCAGACCGGGGTGACGGTATCGCCCACGCGAACGGTGCCGCCCTCGAGGATCATGCAGTTGAGCCCGGAGCGATGGACGAGGCTGTCGAACGCGTCCTTGCCGGTGATCTCGTCGAGGTGCTTGCAGGGGAAGGAGAGCCGCGTCGCCTCCAGGAGGCACGAGCCAAGGCGGAACTGGCGGTTTACGAGGTGGTTCAGCGGCACGTCCTTCACGGTGACGTTGCGGCGGTGCTCCTCGGGGGCGAGTTCGATGTCGAAATCGCGCTTCAGCGCCGCCAGCGTCTCGATCTCGAAGAGGGTGATCTGGCGGCCGATCTCCGGCTTGTCGGAGTAGAAGCCGGTCTCCAGCATGTAGCGGTCGCCCTCGATGCCCTTGCCGGCGACGAGGGTGATCTCCTGCCGCGACTGCATCGGCAGGAACGCGCGCGGACACACGTGCAGGTGCAAGACTTCGCCGCTGAACATCGGCCATTTCTCCATCGTTGCCTTCGTTGCCTAGAAAGCAACACGTGGGCCAGTTGTCCAGCGTCAATGCGAGACAACCGTTGCCTAGAATTCCTCCAATGTTTGCGGCTTGGCACGCCTGTTGCGACGTATTTCAACGCGAAACGCCGGTGGCCACCGCTCAAGCCGCTCGCGGATTTGCTCATTAGGCAACTGTTGTCCAAACCTGGGGCAACCCGATCAGGGAGACGGCACATGACCGCTCTGAAGACCCTCTGGCGGCGCACCGCGATCGCCCTCGCCGCGACGGCGACCCTTTCGACCGCAGCGCTCGGCGACGAGGTGCACTGGCAGATGGCCGGCACCTTCCCGAGCTCGCTGCCCCAGCTCGGCACGCTGGGCAAACGCCTCGAGACGCAGATTGCCGAGATTTCGGGCGGCGAGATCGAGATCCGCTTCTACGAGCCGAACGCCCTGGTCCCGCCCCTCGAGGTCTTCGACGCGGTCTCCGTCGGCGCCATCGACTCGGCCTTCTCCACCCCCGGCTTCTGGGCCGGCAAGGTCCCCGGCCTGCAGGTGTTCGGCGCCCTCCCCTTCGGTCCGGCCGCGCCGGAGTACATGGCCTGGTTCTATTTCGGCGGCGGCAAGGCGATCTTCGACGAGATCTACGCCAAGCACGGCATCCACTCCGTCATGTGCGGCATGCTCGCCCCCGAGGGTTCCGGCTGGTTCCGCGAGGAGGTGCCGAACGCCGAAGCGATGGCCGGCATGAAGCTGCGCTTCTTCGGCCTCGGCGCCAAGGCGCTCGAGAAGCTCGGCGTCTCGGCCCAGCTCCTCGCCGCGCCGGACGTCTACCCGGCGCTGGAGCGCGGCGTCATCGACGGCCTCGAGTTCGTGCAGCCGGCCATCGACCTCAACATGGGCTTCTGGCAGATCGCCAAGCACTACTACTTCCCCGGCTGGCACCAGCAGGCGACCTTCTTCGACCTGATGATCAACCAGCAGCGCTGGGACGCCCTGAACGACATGCAGAAGGCGCAGATCGAGAGCGTGTGCGGCGACAACGTGCGCTACGGCATCGCCGAGGGCGAGGCGATCCAGTTCGACGCGCTGAACGAGCTGCAGGCCAAGGGCGTGACGCTGCACCGCTGGTCGGACGAGGACCTCGCCAAGTTCAAGGCCGCCGTCGACGAGGTGTTCGCCGAGCAGGCCGCCGCCGACCCGGACTTCAAGCGCGCCTTCGAGAGCTTCACGGCGTTCCGTGAGAACTACAAGATCTGGCGCGACCTCGGCTACCTGAACTGACCGTGGCCCGTCTCCTTGCCGTTGCCGGCGCGCTGGACCTCCTGGTCCGGCGCGTTGGCCAGGTCGCGGCCTGGCTCGCCGTCGCCCTGATGCTGGTCATCGTCTTCGACGTCATCACCCGGCACTTCCTGGTGCTCGGCTCCACCAAGCTGCAGGACCTCGAATGGCACCTGCACGCCGCCCTCTTCCTGCTGACGCTCGGCTACGCCTATGTCGAGGGCGCGCACGTGCGCATCGACATCCTGCACGCCCGCTTCGGCCCCCGGACGGCCGCATGGGTCGAACTCCTCGGCGCGACGCTGATGCTGGCGCCGTTCTGCCTCGTCGTCCTCTACTACGGCTACGCCTTCTGGGAGCGCTCCTTCATGATGGACGAGGGCTCGGCCTCGCAGACGGGGCTGCCGCATCGCTGGGTCATCAAGGCCTTCCTGCTGTTCGGCTTCGGCTTCCTCTTCCTGGCGGCACTTGGCGCGGCCTCGCGCAGCCTCGCGATCCTCCTCGGCGCCCCCGCCGGACCGACGCACCCCGAGCATCAGGAGGTCGGCCTATGATGGCGATGGCCCAGTACGGCCCCGGCCTGTCGCTCTCGATGCTGGCGGTGCTGATGGTGCTCCTCTTCACCGGCTTCCCGGTGGCCTGGTGCCTCGCCGGCGTCGGGCTCGTCTATGCCGGGCTCGGCATGCTGCTCGACGTCTTCAACCCCATGCAGCTCTTCCTTGTGGTGAGCCGCATCTGGGGCGGCGTGGCGGAGAACCTCGTCCTCGTCGCCGTGCCGATGTTCATCTTCATGGGGGTGATGCTGGAGCGCTCGGGCGTCGCGCGCAGCCTCCTCGAGATCCTCTCGATCCTGCTGCGGCGCGTGCCCGGCGGCCTCGCCCTCGCCGTGGTGCTGATGGGCACGATCATGGCGGCCACCACCGGCATCGTCGGCGCCTCGGTCGTGATGCTGGGGATGCTCGCCCTCCCCGTGATGGCCGAGCGCGGCTACGACAAGCCGACGACCGCCGGCGTCATCGCCTCCTCCGGCACGCTCGGCATCCTCATCCCGCCGTCGATCATGCTCGTCATCATGGCGGACCTGCTGGCGATCCCGGTCGGCGACCTCTTTACCGGCGCGGTCTTCCCGGGGCTCGTGCTGGCGGGGCTCTACGCGATCTACATCATGGTCGTCGGGGTCCTGCGCCCGCGCGCGATGCCGCGCGAGACGGAGCCGTGGCGGGGGTCCGCGGGCGAGCTCGTCGTCCTTCTCCTCAAGGGCTTCGTGCCGCCGACCCTGCTTGTCGCGCTGGTGCTCGGCTCGATCGTCATGGGCTGGGCGACACCGACGGAGGCCGCCGGGGTCGGCGCGTTCGGGGCGACGGTGCTGGCGATCGTCAACCGCTCGCTCACCCCGCGCCTTCTCACCGAGGTGGTCTGCGAATCGGCGCTCACCAACGCGATGATCTTCGGCATCCTGTGCGGCGCGGCGATCTTCTCCTACGTCTTCCGCGCGATGGGCGGGGATGACGCGATCCTGGAGACCATCGCGGCGCTCGACCTCCACGACTGGCAGCTCCTCGCGCTGCTGATGGGCATCATCTTCCTGCTCGGCTTCTTCTTCGACTGGCTGGAGATCACGCTCATCATCCTGCCCGTCTTCCGGCCGATCGTGATGATGCTCGACCTCGGGACCATGGTGCCGGCGGAGAGCCTGCTGTTGTGGTTCGCGATCATCGTCGCGGTGAACCTGCAGACGTCGTACCTGACGCCGCCCTTCGGTCCGGCGCTCTTCTACCTGCGCCAGGTGGGCAAGGACACGCTGACGCTCGGCGAGATCTACCGCGGCATCATCCCGTTCACGCTGCTGCAGCTTCTGGCGCTGGTCCTGTGCATCGCCTTCCCGGCGCTGGTCCTGTGGCTGCCCTCGGTGTCGAACTAGGCAGCGCCGCGAGGGGCGCCGCTCTGCCGGGCAGTACCCCGCCCGGCTATTCGGCGGCGGGAGCCTCCGGCGCCGCTTCCGCCGGCCCGGGCGCCGCGTTCGCCGGCTCGGGCGCCGGTCCGTCGCTGCGCGCGGCGATCGGCTTCGGGGCGGACCCGTCGTCCGTCCCGTCGGCGCCGCCGTCCAGCCGGCCCATCCAGTCCAGCGAGGAGAACCAGTAGGCGCGCGCGGCGCCGAGGCGCCCGTTGGCGGTGTTCTCGGCGACCCAGGCGTTCAGCACGGAGAGGAGATCGTCGGCCCCCGGCGCGACGGCGAACCCCTCGACGGTGCCGAACAGCGGATCGCTGCCGATGCCGTATTTCTCCGGATCCTGCGCCAGCAGGAAGTTCGGGTAGGGATCCGGCAGGATGGCGCCGTCCACCTCCCCGTCCCGGAGCGCGTCGCGCACGGCGTTGTCGTCGCCGAAGCGCACGATACGGGCGTTGCTGAAGACCCCGGCCGCAAACGTCGCCGCGGGCGAGCCGCCGGTCACGCCGACCGACATCTCGGACACGTCGTACTCGCCGTCGATGGCATCCGGCGGCAGCGCGTCCATGTCGACTACGAGGAAGTAGTCCGTCGAGCCGTAGGGGTCCGAGAAGCGCACGCTGCGGGCCCGCGCGGCGGTGATCGAGTAGGCGGAGACGACGACGTCGCACTGCGCCTCCGCGAGGCAGCGGGGAAGCTCGTCGTACGGCACCTCGACGAACTCAACCGCCACGTCCAGCGCGGCGGCGACGTCCGACGCGACGTCCACCTCGAAGCCGAGGAGGTCGCCGTCCGCGTCGCGGCCGAGCCAGGGCAGGAACGTCTCCTCGGCGACCGCGACGCGGATGGAGCCTCTCGCGCCGATGTCCCCCAGCGTCCCGTCGGTCTGGGCGGCGGCCGGAGCGCCGGCCCCGGCGAGGGTCGGCAGGAGGACGAGCGCCAGCCGGGCGGCGGCGCGATGGGGCGCGATCATGAGACTCCTCGCGTGTTCAGGCGGTGAACGTCACCGCTCGCGCCGGCCGCCCCCTCCGTGGGGTGGCCGGAAGGCTTCCGGACGGCCGCGCGAACCGCTGTCCGCGCGCCGTCCCTCCCGGTGCGAGCGCGGCGGAACGCGGCCCGATTGCGGAGCGCGTCGTCCGGACCGTTCCGCCCGGGTCCGGCGATCGGGCCGCCCGGCGTGGGGCGGACGGTCCCGGCCCGGACGCCCTGCGTGGGGCGGGCGCCCCCCGTCCGGGCGTCCCGCATGCGGGGGCCGGCCCCCGTGCGGCGGTCGTCCGGCGTGGGGAGGCCGTCCTCCATGCGGCGGCCGGCCGGCGTGGGGAGGCCGTCCTCCATGCGGCGGCCGGCCGGCATGGGGCGGGCGTCCACCGTGCGGCGGCCGGCCGGCATGGGGCGGACGCGGACCCGGTCCCCAGTGGGGCGGTCGGTGCCCCGGAGGCGGACGCCAGCCCGGCGGCCGGTGATGCGGCGGACGATAGTAGGGCGGACGGTCATTCCAGTATCCCGGCCCCCGGTAACGCGGCGCACGATAGATCGGATAATTGTCCCAGAACAGGGGAACGCCGATCACCGTCGCGATACCCGGCAGCGCGTTGCCGTAGTAGCGCCCCTGCACCGCGTACTGCAGGTAGTTGCCGGAGACGTAGCCGCGGTAGTCCGCGTAGCTGACGTCACACCAGGAATAGCCGCTGTTGCAGGAATTGACGAACACCTCCGCACCGAACGGGACGGTGAGCATCACCTGATACCCCGTCCCCGGTCCGGTTCGCATGTTCACGTTCGCAGACGTTGTCGCCCGGGCTGCGGCCAGTGCATCGTCACTCACGAAGCCAGCCAACGCCAACGCAAGAACTGCCCGTGCCATTTGACGCATACTGAACCCTTACACCTTGTATCCAGGCCCCTTAGATATGCGCGACATCGGCGCGGTGCAACGGCGGGCGCCCCGGGGAACCCGCTGTAATACTTGTATTGACGCCGACATGCGGAAATAAAAACTTGGTAACGCCGAGCTTTATTCAGCGGCAGTTCAGATAAGCTGGAGGACCTTCCGACGGGTCACGCGCCGACGCGCCCCCGGGGCCGCGTCGGGCACGTCCGTACCGAATGGGCCGCCGGTGGGCGGAGGCCCGGCGCCTCAGTCGGCCGACTTTGCCGGTGTCGCCGGCGCCGCCGCCGGCTCCGGCATGGGCATCGGCACCGCGGCCGGGTCGAAGGCGGACGGATCGTCGATGAGCTGGAGCAGCACCGGGTAGGAAATCGATGGATCGGCTCCCGGCTCCTCGGGATCGATGATCTCGTGGCCCAGGCCGAATTTGGCCGGGAAAGTGTAGCTCGTCACGTCCGCCCCGTCGGCGATCCAGCGGTCCACCACGCGGTCCGTCACGCGGTTGGAGACCGCCGTGTCGGCGTCGTTCATGACGACCACGATGTCACCCGCCGCGGGCGAGCCCTTCGCCGCCTGCTCGGCCACCGCTTCGCCGAGGCGCATGATCTGCCCGGTGCCGCGGGTCGACTGGCGCACGTAGGCGTGGGCCATCCCGCCCTGGAAGTTCTCGCGCTGGGCCGGGTCCTTCCAGATCGTGAAGTCCGGCAGCACCAGCATCGCCCGCATCGCCGCCGAGTTGGTCCACGGCCCGGTGCCGCCGAGGCCGAAGAACGGCGCGACCAGCACGGCACGGTCGACGTCCGACCGGTTCTGCGCCACCCACCCGGCGATGGTGCCGCCGGCGGAGATCCCGAGGAAGACGACCTCGTCGCCCAGCCCGGCGGCAGTGTCGACCACCTTGTCGGCGAACTCGGCCAGCTCCTCGGCGGTGATCTTGCCGAGCGTGTCGGACGCGCGGTCGGCGTAGCCGTTCTGCGGCATCCGCACGACGAGGACGTTGTCGCCGCGCTCGTGCAGCAGCGGCGCGAAGTCGACGTAGGCGTGCGGGCAGCTCGACACGCCGTGGAGCAGGACGACCACCCGCTTCGTCTTCTCGCCGTGGCTGAGGACGTAGGGGTCGCACAACGGGTTCAGCGGCTGGGACGAGGGCAGCAGCTCGGTCTCGAACGTCTTCATCGCCGCCTCGTAGTCGGCGGCCGGGGCGGGGTGGGAGACCAGCCTGGACGTGCCGAGCGGCATCAGGAAGAGGGCGACGACGGCCAGCGCCACCAGTGCGACGCACACCCCGAGCGAACGCAGCCAGCCGAGAAAGATCGCCAGGACGCCGACGACCACCAGGAACGCGATCGCCGCGCCGGCCAGCCCCATCGCCGTGCGCTGCTCGACGGACAGGGGTCCGATCCACTCCATAATTTCGGTCATGATCGGAACACCGCGCGGATAGAATTGAAGGCCTGGGCTTGCGGGCGGCACTATGCGGCACCGCCGACTGTGAGCCTACCCGATTCTGATCTTGCGCACCGCTGCCTGCTGGGACGAAGGTGCGACCGTGACGAGGCGACAACGACAGGACGCGCCAGTGGATCCCGACACCGACGCGCCACGCGCCATTTCCCCGGCGTCACGGGCCGAGAAGAAGGCACCGCCGGTCTTTTCCGGTTGGGGCATCCTCGTCGGCTCCCTCCTCGCCTCCGCCTCTCTCACCCCGTCGCTGGTCCCGCGCGACGCGCTGATGCAGGGCCTCGTCGCCGGGGCGGTGTTCGCCATCGGCTACGGCGCGGCCATCGCCTGCCTGATGCTGTGGCGCTGGCTGGAGCTCTACGAGCCGCCCCGGCGCCACTCGCTGCGCTGGGCGGTGCTCGCCGCCGTCATCGGCATCGCCGTCTACGCCTTCACCCTCTACAAGACGACCGAATGGCAGAACGCCATCCGCGCGCTGATGCAGATGGCCCCGGTCGAGGAGCGCCACCCGCTCGTCGTCAACGGCATCGCCATCGGCACGGCGGCCGCGCTGTTCCTCGTCATGTGGCTGCTGCGGCGCGTGTTCTTCATGGTCTCGCGGCGGCTCCACGTCGTCATCCCGCCGCGGCTCGCCATGGTGATCGGCCTCGTCGCGGCCTTCGGCGCCGCCTTCCTGGTGGTCGACGGCGTCGTCATCCGCTTCGCCTTCCGGTCGCTCGACCAGACCTACGCCGCGCTCGACCAGCTCATCGAGCCGGACTCTGTCCGCCCCGGCGAACCCTGGCGCACCGGGAGCGCCGAATCCCTCGTGCCCTGGACGACGCTCGGCCGCGACGGGCGCCGCTTCGTCGACGGCCTCACCATGGAGGCCGACCTCGCCGCCTTCTGGAACGGTCCGGTGAAGCAGCCGCTGCGCGTCTACGTCGGCCTCGGCTCGGGCGACGACCCGACGGAACGGGCCCGGCTCGCCCTCAGGGAGCTCCAGCGCGTCGGCGCGTTCGAGCGGGACGTCCTGATCCTCGCCCTTCCCACCGGCACCGGGCACATGGACCAGGGCGCCATTTCATCGCTGGAGTACCTGCGCAAGGGCAACGTGGCGACGGTCGCCATCCAGTACTCCTACCTGCAGAGCCCCTTCTCGCTGATCTTCGAGCCAGAGGCCGGCGCCTCCACCGGCCGCGCCCTGATGCGCACGGTCTACGACTACTGGACGGACCTGCCGGACGAGACGCGGCCGAAGCTCTACCTCTACGGACTCTCCCTCGGCGCCCTCTCCTCGGAGCGTTCGGTGCGCCTCCACGAGGTGATCGGCGACCCGTTCAACGGCGCGCTGTGGTCCGGCCCGCCGTTCCTCGGCCCCATCCACCGCGAGATCGCAGAGTACCGCGACCCCGGCTCGACCCAGTGGCTGCCCGCCTTCGAGGAGGGCGCGCTGGTGCGCACCATGAACCAGTTCGAGGTCACCACGCCCGACGCACGCTGGGGTCCCTTGCGGATCATCTACTTCCAGCACGCCAGCGACCCGATCGTCTTCTTCGACTATTCGCTGTTGTGGCGCCGGCCGGACTGGCTCGACGCGCCGCGCGGGCCGGACGTCGTCGGCACCATGAACTGGTACCCGATCGTCACCGCGCTTCAGGTCGCCGCCGACATGGCCGTCTCGACCCACGTCCCGCGCGGCTTCGGCCACGAGTACGCGGCCAGCCGCTATGTCGACGCCTGGACCATGCTCACCGACCCGGACGTCTCCGCCGACGACATCGCCCGGCTGAAGGCGCACTTCGATGAGTGAGGCCGCCGCGAAGGGCATGCGGGCGCGCTGGCGTCGCGCCCGCCGGTGGCAGCGCGTCCTGGCGCTCGCGGCGGCGACGGTCGTCGTGCTGGTGCTGGCGCTCGGCGTCCACACCTTCGGGCGCCTGCAGGGCTGGTTCACCGAGCGGGTGACGCCGCAGCGGCTGAGCGCGCTGCTGTCGCCTTCCTACGTGATCGCCAAGCCGGACGGCGCCGGCCCGTTCCCGACCGCGCTGCTCTACCACGGCTGCGACGGCGCGAAGGACAACATGGAGCGCTGGTCGAGGGCGCTGGTCGAGCATGGCTGGGCCGCGGTCGTGGTCGACAGCAACACGCCCCGTCACTACACCGACTTCGCCACCTGGCGCCTCGTCTGCGCGGGCCAGCTCCTGCCGGGGCCGGAGCGGGCGGGCGACATCCTGGTCTCCATGGCCGACGCCATGGAGCTGCCGTTCGTCGACGCCGACCGGATGGCGCTGATCGGCATGTCCCACGGTGGCTGGTCGATCATGGAGCTGATGACGCTCGACCTCGGCCGCGAGCGCCCCACCAACCTGACGCGCCTGCCGGAGCCCGGCGCCTCGATCCTCGACGGGGTGAAGGCCAACATCCTCGTCTACCCCTGGTGCGGCCTCGCCAATCAGGCGCGGTTCGACACCTGGCGCAACGGTGCCCCGGTGCTCTTCATCCTCGCCACCGCCGACATCATCGCGCCGATGATAGAGTGCCAGTTCGTCGCCGACAGCCTGAAGGCCGCGGGCCATCCGGTGGAGACCGTCGTCTTCCAGGGGGCCACGCACGGCTTCGACCAGCAGGACCGGTCCGAGTTCAGCCCCCTCGTCTTCGATCCCGAGGCCACCGCGGACGCCATCGCCGGGGCGCTCGACTTCCTCGACCGGGCGATCGCGGATCCGGCCTCCTGAGCCGGTCCGGGGCGCGGCCGGCCCCGGTCCGCGCCGCCGCCGTCCGCCACCAACGAACGCGGAGACAAGACGTCCCGCGATGAGCTAAAGCCCTTCCCATGAGCGCACATTTCACCCATCTCGCCGGGCCGACGATCGTCACCGCCGACCCGACGAACACCGTCTACGAGAACGGCGACCTCTGGATCGCCGACGGCCGCATCGCCTACGCCGGCATCGAAGGCGAGTTCAGCCCTCCGGACGATGCCACCGTCACGACGATCGACGCCACCGGCCGCGTCGCGATGCCGGGCCTCGCCAACTGCCACACCCACTCCTACGCGGCGCTCCTCAAGGGCACGGTCGACACCGACCCGCTCGACGTCTTCATGGTCCAGGCGATCCTCGCCGCCGGGGCCCGCTCGGCGCGCGATGTCTACGTCTCGGCGCAGATCGCCGCGCTCGAGATGCTGAAGACCGGCACCACCGCCTGCCTCGACCACTACTCCCACCGCCCGCGCCACACCCCCGAGGCGCTCGACGCCGTCTGCCAGGCGTACGCCGACGCGGGCGTGCGCGCGGCCGTCGCGCCGATGTTCTCCGACCGCCCCTTCCTGGAGACGGTGCCGCTGGAGGGCGAGCTCGACGAGGACCTAAGGGCCCAGCTTCCCGCAACGCCCCAGGACCCAGACCCGTTCTTCGAGATGATGGCGGGCGCGCTCCCCCGCTGGAACGCCCACGACCGGGTGTCCCTGATGCTCGGCATCGACAGCCCGCAGCGCTGCTCGGAGAGCCTGCTGCGCCGCGCGGGCGCCTTCTGCGCGGAGTGGGACATCGGCAACCACACGCACCTGCTCGAGGCGAAGACCCAGTACGCGATGTCGGCAGACCGGCCGGAGGGCTTCGTCGCCTACCTCGCCGACTGCGGCCTCGCAGGGCCGAAGTCGTCCTTCGCCCACTTCATCTGGTTCACCGACAAGGACCTCGAGGCGACCGCCGAGGCGGGCGTCAACGTCGTCCACAACCCGGCGAGCAACCTCATTCTCGGCTCCGGCCTCCAGCCGCTCCTGAAGCTGATCGACGCCGGTGTCCCCGTCGCCTTCGGCTCGGACGGCCTCAACGCGGGCCATATGTCGATGTTCGAGAAGGTGCGCCTCGCCGCCCTCCTTCCGCGCATTTCCGAAGCCGACCCTGACCGCTGGCTGAAGGCCCCGGCGGCCCTGCGCATGGCCTCGGTCAACGGTGCTCGTGTCCTCGGCCGCGCCGGTGAGGTGGGCGAGCTCGTCGCCGGCCAGCTCGCCGACATCACGCTCCTCGACGGCAGGTCCCTCGCCCTCAGTCCCCGCGGCCACATCGCGCCGCAGATCGTCTTCTACGAGACCGGCGCCGGCGTTACCGACGTCTTCATCGCCGGCGAGCACGTCCTCAAGGACGGCAAGGCGACCCGGTTCGACGGCGACGCCATCCTCGGCGAAGCCCATGAGACGGCCGCCCGGCTCGCCCGCGACAACGCCGCAGCCCTCGAACGGGCCGAGAACTTCCGCCCCGGCCTGACGAAGATGGTGAAGCGCATCATGACCGACGGCTGCGGGCCCTGCCGCATCGCCACCCTCTCCTGACCCGCGGCACTCCCGGGAACGGCGGCGACGGCGCCGCCTCAGATCACCCAGCCGCCGTCCACCGCGAGGTCCTGGCCGGTGATCTGCCGGGACTTCTCGGAGGCGAGGAAGACGACCGCGTCGGCGACGTCCTGCGCCGTCGAGACGCGCTTCAGCGCATAGTCGGCGGCGTGGTTCGCCTTCGCCTCGTCGAGGGAGACGCCGAGCCGCTCGGCCATCTCGGCGCACACCTTCTCGAACCGCGGCCCCTCGACCATGCCCGGGCAGACGGAATTGACGTTGACGTTGAAGGGCCCCGCCTCCAGCGCGAAGCTCTTCGTCAGGCCGCGCATGCCCCACTTCGAGGCGCTGTAGGAGAGCCGGCCGGCCCGGCCGCGGAGCCCGAACGTTCCGCCGATGTTGACGATCTTGCCGTAGCGCCGCTCCATCATCCCCGGCAGCAGCGCCCGCATCGTCAGAAAGCAGCCGGTGACGTTGAGCCGCATGATGTCGTCGAACTCCTCCGGCGTCGTCTCGACACCCGACTTGCCGATCGGACCGCGCCCGCCCGCGACGTTCACCAGGATGTCGACCGGACCGAGCGCCTCCGCAGCCTGGGCGACCGCCGCGTCCACGTCGGCGGGGTCGGTCACGTCGCAGCCGATCACGACGGCACGGCGGCCCCGCTCGCGGACCTTGCCGGCGACCTCCTCGATGGGCGCGAGGTCGCGGCCGACCAGCGCGAGGTCGGCACCCTCGTCCGCGAGGGACAGCGACACCGCCTCCCCCATTCCCTTGGCGGGACCGGTGACGAAAGCGATTCGTTGCGACAGCAGCATGGGTGCTAGAAACTCCAAATGGCATGCATCGCCCCTTCCCGGGGACCGACGCCCATACCGAACGTGTGACAGCGCGGACGCCGATCCGGTGGATGACCGGACCGGGCCCGCGCACGAGCGGCGCATTTGTTGCAGAAACACAGCGCCATAGCGACAGGATACGAAGACACCCATGACAGACGCGGCCGACCTCGTCATCGCCAACGGGACCGTCGTCACCGAGACGGCGACCTTCACCGCCTCGATCGCGGTACGCGACGGGACCATCGTGGCGATCGGCGCCGACGGCGACATGCCCCCGGCCGCCGAGCGCATCGACGCCACCGGGCTCCACGTCCTGCCCGGCGTCATCGACATCCACGTGCACTTCCGCGAGCCGGGGATGACCCACAAGGAGGACTGGGAGACCGGCTCGCGCGCGGCGGCGATGGGCGGCGTCACCACCGTCTTCGAGATGCCGAACACAAGCCCGCCGGTCCACAACGTCGAGACCTACGAGCTGAAGCGCTCCCTCGCGGCGGAGAAGTCCTGCGTCGACTTCGGCATCTACGGCGTCCTCGCCGAGCACAACCTCGCCGACCTGGAGCCGATGGCAAGGGCCGGGGTGATCGGCTTCAAGCTGTTCCTCGGCAACACCACGGGGAACCTTCCCTGCCCGTCCGACGGGGCGGTGCTGGAGGGCTTCGAGATCCTCTCCCGCCTGGGCCTTCGCTGCTCGATCCACGCGGAGAACTCGCCCATTCTCTTCTGGCGGGAGGACCGGCTGAAGGCGGCCGGGCGCAACGCGCCCATCGACCACCTCCTCGCCCGGACCGACGTCGTGGCGCTGGAGGCGCTGTCGAAGAGCTGCATCTTCGCCGAGTGGACGGGCGCGCGGATCCACATCGTGCACGAATCCTGCGCCAGGAGCCTGCCTTACATCTCCTTCTTCAAGTCGCGCGGGGTGGATGTCACGGTCGAGACGCTGCCGCAGTACCTGACCCTCGGCGTGGAGGACATGGATGCGCCGGGCGGTCACGTCGCCCGCATGAACCCGCCGATCCGCGAGCGGGCGCAGCAGGGTCCGCTGAAGGACGCGTTCGCGTCCGGCCTGATCGACATCATCGCGACCGACCACGCCCCGCACACGCCGGAGGAGAAGGACGGGGCGACGATCTGGGACATGGCCTGCGGCTTCCCGGGGCTGGAATCGCAGCTCCCGCTGATGCTTACGCTCGCCTCTGAGGGCGCCTTCTCGCTGCAGCGCTACGTGCAGGCCTCGTCGGCCAACCCGGCGCGCGCCTTCGGCCTCTACGGCAAGAAGGGCTGTCTGGTGCCGGGCGCCGACGCCGACCTCGTCCTCGTCGACCTCGACCGGGTCGAGACGCTGTCGGCGGCGCGGCTGCAGTCCCGCGGCAAGGTCTCGCCGTTCGAGGGCCGCAAGGTGAAGGGCTGGCCGGTGGCGACGCTCGTGCGCGGCAAGCCGGTGATGCGCGATGGCGAGATCCTCGGCGAGAAGGGCTGGGGCCGTGCGGTGCGGCCCGCGATGCCCGAGCCCGCCCCGCGCAACGTGGACACGCAGCTCGCCACCCTCTGCGGCGCCTCCCCCGCCCCCTCGCTCTGAGCGAAGGGGAGCCGCCGCCGTTGCGCCCGCCTCTCCCGGGAGGCGGGACCGCGGGGGCCCGCCAGACCGGACTGCACGTTCATCGACGCCCGGACGTTCCCGCGGGGATGGGGCGCCCGGGCCGGAGCGACAGGCAGCGCCCGCTGTTCCCGGCGCGGACGTCCGCCAGATTCCCCGGCCGGGTACCGCGTTCACCCTCCCCGGCGCCCACGCAATCCGGGGCGGGAGCCTGATCGTCGGAGCCGCCGTCGCGCCCCCCGTAAGGCAGTGTCCGGGACCCGGTGCAAGGGGCCGGAGGCCGGCGAAGCCGCTTGCCCTTGCACCGGGTCCCGGACGCTGCCAGGGGGACAGCGCGATGGCGGCTTCGACGGTCAGGCGGGACCTGATCGCTGGTGGGTCCCGAGCCCGCCGGAGGCTTCGGCCTTGCCCGCAACCGATCCCGGTCCCGACAACGGGACCGGGCCGAGCCACCGACGCCACCGGCCCCAGCCCGGGGCGGCCTCCCGCCACCCGGGTTGGCATGCAATTTGGATTTTCCCGCCCATGGATACCGTTTCCCCGACACGACAGACCGCGGTGGGGCGTTCGCTCCCCAACCGGCGCTGGGACCGGCTGGTGCGCGGCAGAGGCCGGTTCGTCGCCAACGTCGCCCACCCCGACACCCTCCACGCCGCCGTGGTGCGGGCGGCGGAGGCCTACGGCACCATCGAGGCCGTCGACACGACGGCGGCTCGCGGCGCGGAAGGTGTCGTCGCGGTCTTCACCGCCGGGGACTTCGACGGGCTGTGCGCGCCGTGGCGCGCGACGCACCAGGTCTTCGGACAGGCCCGGGTGCCGCAGGAGTTCGCCCTCGCGCGCGGCGTGATCCGCTATGTCGGCGAGCCGATCGCGGTCGTCGTCGCAGAGACGGCCCATGCGGCGCGGGACGCGGCAGAGCTGGTGGAGGTGTCGGTCGCCGGCCTCGACCCGGTCATCGCCGCGACGGATGCGCTCGGCGCGTCCGCCCCCGTGCTGCACCCGGAGCTCGGCGCGGCCTCGCCGGCGAACCTTCACGCGCGGATCGCCCGGGACGCCCCGCCCGCCCCCGGCGGCACCCGCCACACGGTTCACCTGTCGCTCGCCCGCGTGGCGCCGCAGCCGATGGAGACGCGCGGCCTCCTCGCGCACTACGACCCGGCCGAGGGCACGCTCTTCGTGCGCCAGTCGCACCAGCACCCGCACCAGATGCAGGACGTCTACTCGCGCCTCCTCGGCATCCCCGAGCACAAGGTGCAGGTGCTGTGCGACGATGTCGGCGGGGCGTTCGGCCTCAAGCAGCAGCTCCACAAGGACGAGATGGCGGCGGTCTGCGCCTCGGTGAAGCTCGGCCGGCCGGTGCGTTTCGTCGTCACGCGCAACGAGAGCCTGATCTCGGACGGTCAGGCGCGGGACCACGACCTCACCGGCCACGTCGAGATCGGCGCGGACGGGCGCGTCGCCGCGCTGCGGCTGACCGACGTCTGCGGTGTCGGCGCGTTCGGCCTCTTCCCGCGCACCAGCTTCGGCGAGGCGGGCCAGACCTCGCGTCTCTTCGGCGCGCCCTACGCGGTTCCGGCGGTCGCCTACGACGGGACGCTGGCGTTCCAGAACCGGCCGCCGCTCGGGCACTATCGCGGCGTCGGGCACCCGGTCGCGTGCGTCATCACCGAGGCGCTGATGGACGCCGCCGCCCGCGCGTGCGGCGAGGACCCCATCGCCTTCCGCCGCCGGCACCTGCACGACCTCTCCGCCGGGCCCGTCACCACTCCGGGCGGGATCGTCGTCGAGCGCTACCGGATGGCCGAATGCCTCGACCTCATCGAGCGGCGCCTCGCCGAGCTGCCGCGGCCCGCGGACGGGCGCCTGCGCGGCGTCGGCGTCGCCTGCCTGCTGGAGCTGACGGCCAACGGCTCGCGCTACTACGGCGACGGCGACGTCAACATCGCCTGCACCGAGACGGCGGTCCTGAAGATGGAGCCGTCCGGGGTGGTGCGGCTCGCGACCGGCAACACGGACCAGGGCCAGGGCAGCGACCAGATGCTGGCCCAGGTGGTCGCCGGGACGCTCGGCATCGCTCCGGACGACGTCGCCGTCACCTCCGGCGACAGCGCGCATTCGCCCTATGGCGGCGGCGCGTTCGGCTCGCGCGGGACAGCGGTCGGCGGGCAGGCCGCGCGCAACGCGGCCGAGCGGCTGCGCGAGCGGCTCCTCGCGACCGCCGCCCTCCTCCACCAGCGCGACGCGGCGGAGCTGGAGCTGTCCGGCGGGCAGGTCGTCACCACCGACGGCACGGCGCTGATGTCGCTGGCGGAGCTCGCCCGGCTCTGCCACTTCAAGCCCCACCTGCTGCCGCCGGAGCACGAAGCCGGCCTCACCGTGGTCGGGCGCCACGTGCCGCCGGCGGATGCGATGAACGCCTCGGCCGCCTTCGCGGCGGTGGTCGCCATCGACCCGGACACCGGGACGGTCGAGGTGGAGCGGCTGATGGCGGCGCACGAGGCCGGGACGCTCGTCAATCCGCAGAGCGTCGACGCGCAGATCACGGGCGGCGCGGTCCAGGGCCTCGGCCAGGCGCTCTACGAGGCGGTCCGCATGGACGACGCCGGCCAGCCCCTCACCGGCTCGTTCATGGACTACGCCATGCCGCGCGCCGACATGGTGCCGCCGGTGGAGGTCCTCCACGTCCCCCCGCTCCCGGGGGACGGCTTCGCGCCGCGCGGGGTCGGCGAGGCGGGCGCCTCGTGCGCCCCGGCCGCGATCCTGTGCGCCATCAACAATGCGCTGGCCCCCGTGGGCGCAGCGGTCACCGAGCTGCCGGCGACCCCGCTCGTGGTGTGGAACGCCCTCCAGTCGGCACGGAAAGGCTGATCCGATGACCACACTGCGCGAGGCCCGCGTGACGCGCCTCTCGATGGCCGCTCCCGACGACGTGGCGCCGATCGAGGCCGCGATCGCGGCCGGGACGATCGACCCCGCCGCGATCCGCGCCGTCTTCGGCAAGACCGAGGGCAACGGCTGCGTCAACGACTTCACGCGCGCCTTCGCGGTGCGCGCGCTGCGGGACATGCTGAAGGGACATCTCGCCGCGGACGCGGTGGAGCGGGTCGCCCTCGTCATGTCCGGCGGCACCGAGGGCGCGCTCGCACCGCACTGGCTGGTGTTCGAGGCGCTCGACGCCGCCACGCCGCCCGGGGACAGGGCGGACAAGGCCCTCGCCATCGGCGTCCACGTCACCCCGCCGATGGCACCAGAGGAGATCGGCCGGATGGCGCAGGTCGAGGCGGTCGCGGCGGGGGTGCGGACCGCGATGGCGAACGCCGGGATCGTCTCGCCGGACGACGTCCACTTCGTGCAGGTGAAGTGCCCGTTGGTGACGGCCGAACGGGCGGCCTATGCGGCGCGCCGCGGGACCCCGCCGCGCACGGCCGACACGCTGAAGTCCATGGGCCTCTCGCGCGGCGCCTCCTCGCTCGGGATCGCGTTGGCGCTGGGCGAGGTGGCGGAGGGCGACGTGAGCGAGGCCGCCATCGGGGCGGACTTCGGCCTCTTCTCGCGCCGCGCCAGCGCGTCGTCGGGGGTGGAGCTGATGAGCAACGAGATCGTGGTGCTCGGCCGCTCGGCGGGGTGGTCGGGACCGCTCACCATCGACAGCGCGGTCATGGCGGACGCGGTCGACCTCTCCGGCGTCCTCGGGCTCTTCGCCCGGCAGGGGCTGACGGTCGGCGGCGATCGCCGCGTGGTGGCGCTGCTCGCCAAGGCCGAGGCGTCGTCCACCGGGCGCCTGCGCGGCTTCCGCCACACGATGCTGGACGACAGCGACATCGCCGCGACGCGGCATGCCCGCGGCTTCGTCGGCGGCGTCCTCGCCGGGGTGGTCGGACATGCCGAGATCTACGTCTCGGGCGGGGCGGAGCATCAGGGGCCGGACGGCGGCGGGCCGGTCGCGGTCATCGTCCGGCGCGACTGAGCGGCCGGCTCACGCAAAAGGCGCCCGGATCGCGGGCGCCTTTCGGTCCGGAGGCCCCTCCGCCTCTATTCGGCGGGCTGGACGCCGCCCTTGAAGCGCTTGATCTCGCCGGACCGCAACCGCTCGAAATAGGACGTGACCTCGGCCTTCACGATCGGCATCAGCAGGTAGAGCGCGATGATGTTCACCACCGCCATCGCGAAGATCATGGCGTCGGAGAAGTCGATCACGGCGCCGAGCTGCGCGGCCGCGCCGATCACCGTGAAGACGCAGAACGCGACCTTGTAGACCAGCTCGCGCACCTTCCCCTCGCCGACGAGATATGTCCACGCCTTGAGGCCGTAGTACGACCACGAGATCATGGTCGAGAAGGCGAAGAGCACCACTGCGACGGCGAGGATGTAGGGGAACCACGTGAGGCCCGTCGCGAAGGCCGCCGAGGTGAGTTCCACGCCGGTCACCCCGCCCTCGGTCGCGATCTTGCCGTCCTGGACGACGTAGAGCCCCGTCTCCGGGTCGACCTGCAGCGCGCCCGAGATGACGATGACGAGCGCCGTCATGGTGCAGATCACCACGGTGTCGATGAACGGCTCGAGCAGAGCGACGACGCCCTCGGTGGTCGGCTCCTTGGTGCGCACCGCCGAATGCGCGATCGCCGCCGAGCCGACGCCCGCCTCGTTGGAGAAGGCGGCGCGGCGGAAGCCCTGGATCAGCGCGCCGACGATGCCGCCGGCGACGCCGAGCCCGGTGAACGCGCCGGCGAAGATCTGCCCGATCGCCCAGCCGATCTGCTGGTAGTTGATGAGGATGATGATGAGCGCGGTGGCGACGTAGAGGACGCCCATGAACGGCACCACCTTCTCGGTCACCTGCGCGATCGACTTGATGCCGCCGACGATGACGAGGAAGACCACCGCGGCGAGGATCAGCCCGGTGATCCAGCCGCGCCCGTCGAGGAAGCTGTCCGCCCCGCCGGTCACGTTGACGAGCTGCGCGTGGGCCTGATTGGCCTGGAACATGTTGCCGCCGCCGATCGAGCCGCCCAACGTGAAGATGCAGAACACGATCGCCATGATCGAGCCGCCGGAGATGCCGCGTTCGGCAAAGCCCTTGCGCATGTAGTACATCGGCCCGCCGGAGACGGTGCCGTCCGGGTACTCGTTGCGATACTTCACTCCGAGGGTGCACTCGGTGAACTTCGTCGCCATGCCGAGTACGCCGGCGAGGATCATCCAGAACGTCGCGCCCGGCCCGCCGATGCCGACCGCCACGGCAACGCCGGCGATGTTGCCGAGGCCGACGGTGCCGGAGAGCGCCGTGGCGAGGGCCTGGAAGTGGCTGACCTCGCCGGAGTCCTTGGGGTTCGAGTAGTCCCCCTTCACGAGGCGGATGGCGTGGCCGAAGCCCCAGAGCTGGATACCGCGGAAGTAGACCGTGAAGACGACGGCGGCGACGACGAGCCAGCCGACGATCCACGGAAAGTTCGTTCCCGGCACGTTGGAGAAGATGAGCGAGACGAACCAGCCGGTGGACGAGGTGAACACGTCGTTGACCATCTGGTCGATGCCGGGCGCCGCTTCGGCCGCGTCGGCGGCCTCCTGGGCGCGGGCCGCGGCGGCGCAGATCGGAGCGAGAGCCGCGGCGAGCAGGGTTGTGCGGGCGGCACGACGGAAAAAGCTCATGGCGGGACCCTCAGGGAATGATGGTGACGGGGACGGGAGAGGACGCGGCGAGACGCACGCTGACGCTGCCGAACACGTGCTCGCGCACGCTGCGCGCCGAGTGACGTCCGATGACGATCTGGGAGGCGCCGTACTCGTTGGCGATCGCTTCCAAGACTTCGGCGGCGTGACCGTGCTGGACGATGCCCTTCACGGTGTATCCCTCGGCAGCGACCTGAGAAACGGCGGGGTCGATGATACGTTCTTGCGCGACCCGAAGCTCTTCCTCCCGCCGCGCGTGGCGCTTTTCATTTTCCTCCGCTGTCTGGAAGGCGAACGGTGACCATTCGATCACGTAGCATATCAGGAGAAGACAATCGTCGATCTGGCCCAGTCGCGTCTTTGCGAACTCGAGGACCTTGTCGCCTTGCTCGGTCCCGTCGAGACCGACAAGGATCGTGGTCTTTGGCATCGAAGACGCCTCCTCCGAGTTGAGAACACCATTCTCTAGTGTCGAGTGTGATTTACGAATCTGCCAATTACTTCACCTATGGCGAAATATTATGGGTCAACCGCGCGAAAAATCCTGCGCAGGATTGCTCAAATCGTCCGCATGCGGGCGGGGCCGAAGAGACACGCGATTCCCGGCGGTTCGACGGAGGCGCGCCCATTCGCCGGGCATGCGGTGCCTCGCGAGTGACCCGGCCGGCCGGAAACCCGCGGATGCTCCCGTATTCCCCCGGCAGCCGCCCGAAGGGCATCCCGGCACCCGCCCCCATGGGTGCGGGACGGCCGGCGGCCGTCGCCGGTGGCTGGCCGGCGCGTGGCCGGCGCGTCGTTCAGGATGAGAGATGGGGGGCGGTCAGGCCGCATCGCGTCCGGACACAAGGTCCGGCGCCGACCGACGGGGATCGGTGCGGCCGGCGGGCGTCTCCCCTCGAACCGCTCCGGCGGTCGAGCGATGCGAACAGCACCGGCCGAACCGGCACCGCGTCCGCATCCATCGGCATTTTGGTCGGATCTGTCGGCGCAGATGGCCTCACGCGGCGCCATGTCTGCGAATGCCGCGCTCAGGAGGACCGTGCGGATCCGTGACGGGCGGGGTGCGGTCTCCCCCGCGTCGCTGTCCGCGGAGGGCCGGGGCGCCCGGCACCGACGGGTCAGGCGCAGGCTGGGTCAGATTCCGGCGCAGATTCCGGCGCGGTCAGGCATCGGCGGGGTCAGGCGTCGGTGCCTTCCACCTTCCGCAGATAGCAGCCGGTGATGCGCCATTCGCCGTCGGGCTGGCGTGCCAGCATGTAGAGCGCGCGCCAGGGCTGGCCCTCGTTGTCACGGAAGGCCACCTCCTGGGCGAAGGTGCCGTCCGCCTTGGACTGGCTGCGCAGGAAACGCGGCGCACTGGCGTGCGTCACCGGCGCATAGCCCTTGCGCACCATGGAGATGAACCGCTCCGCCGTCGGGAACAGCCGCTTCAGGTCGGGGGCGGCGTAGGCGTAGGCCGACTCCGCGTCGCCGGCCCGCAGCGCGTTCATTTGTCCGAGGATCGTCGCGCGGACCGCGTCGGAATCGGCGTGGGCCGCGCTGGACAGGCCGATGAACGTCAGCACAACGAGGGACTTCATCCACTTCATGGGGCACTCCCGCTCGACGAGACCGTGACTCGCAAATTGCGGGCCAAATGGCCCGCAATGTCAAACCAGCCGAACGTTCGTATCCACCACCGAAGCGGCCGGATTTTACTTCAGAAGTCCCTTGGCGACCTCCGTCAGCTCCGGCCCCAGGTCCGGACGCGACAGGCCGTAGGCCAGGTTGGCCGCCAGGAAGCCGATCTTCGAGCCGCAGTCGTACGTGGTGCCCTGGAAGCGAAGGCCCTTGAAGCCGTCCTCGCGCATCAGGGTCAGCATCGAGTCGGTGATCTGGATCTCCCCGCCCGCGCCCTTCTCCTGCTTGGCAAGGAGGTCGAAGATGCGCGGCTTCAGGATGTAGCGGCCGGTGATGATGAGGTTCGACGGCGCGGTCCCGGCCTTTGGCTTCTCGACCATGCCGGTGACGTCGAACACGTCGCCGCCGCCGGAGATCTCCACCACGCCGTACTGGTCGGTGCGCTCCGGGGCGACCTCCTCCACCGCGATGACGTTGCTGCCGAACTCGTTGTAGACGTCCATCATCTGCGCCATCACGCCGCGCTCGTTCTTGATGATGACGTCCGGCAGCAGCAGGGCGAAGGGCTCGTCGCCGACGAGCTCACGGGCGCACCAGACCGCATGGCCGAGTCCGAGGGGCGCCTGCTGGCGCGTGAAGGAGACGTTGCCGGCGGCCGGGAGCTCGGCGCGAAGCTGCTCCAGCGGTCCGGTCTTGCCGCGCTCGGCAAGGGTCGCTTCCAGTTCGAAGGCCGTGTCGAAGTGATCCTCGATCACGTTCTTGCCGCGCCCGGTCACGAAGATGAATTGCTCGATCCCGGCTTCCCGGGCCTCGTCGACGACATATTGCAGGACGGGTCGATCGACGACGGTCAACATCTCCTTCGGCATGACTTTGGTGGCAGGCAGGAAACGGGTTCCAAGGCCTGCCACGGGCAGGACGGCTTTGCGGACGGGTTGCATCACATTGCCTTTGTCTCGTTAGGACGGCTCCGGCTGGAGCCGACGCGTTTATTACACGGTCGCTTGCAACAAACGATACCGATATGCGCGCTCGAGAAGCAATCCGACAACAATGCTCCCGACAACCCAACCCCCATAATAGTATGGGTCGAAAAAATGGCTGGTGTAGTCAGGGAAATAAAATGTCCGCATCAGCTCCGTGGAATGCATAAATGGATTATAATAGAGAACTTTTTTCATTGTCAGCGGAATATGGTCGGCCGTGTAGAACATGCCCGACACAATATTCAACGGACCGGTAATAATTCCAAATATTGTCGCCCAGAATTTGAAATAGAGTTTGATTACCATGTTCAGCATGCAGAAGCCGAACGCGATACATGCGTTACCAGCTGCTGGAATGATGGAAAGCCAGAAAAACTCCGGCGACGACGTGTTGTAGAAGAAGTGGAAGAAGAAGGTGATGATGGTATACAGGCCCATCACCGCGAGGAACTGGACGAAGATGCCGCCGAGAACGAGGTCGATCGGCTGGATCCCCGGCAGGACCAGGCTGCGCTTCATGCGATTGTACGTCCGGTCGCCGCTGCTCACCGAACCGCGGAACACCGAGAGCGGCACGATACCGGTCATCAGGAAGAGCATGATGTAGTCGCCCAGCCCGGCCGTGCGCAGCCGGATGTAGGAGAAGATGATCGTCATCATCCCCAGCGTGGCGAGCGGTTCGAGCACGAGGGAGAAGATGCCGACCGGTGACTCGGCTCCCCTCGACTGGCCCTCGCGCGCGGCAACACCGTAGATCACCCCGGCGGACCTGAAGACCGCTTCACCCACAGCCGGCATACAATTTCCTTGTGACGATCTCAGACGCGCCGGCGGAACCGAGCGTCGAGCGGATCAAACTGCGGCGGATAGAAGGGGTCGGCGTCAAGCATGTCGGCCCAGTCCTGGCGAAAGCGATGGCCCTCTACCGCACGTTCGTATTGCCAGATCTCGCCCCCCCTCGCAAACAGGCCCGTGGTGCGACGCTGGCCGATGGTCGCCGACTCGTGGTGCAAGGCGAGACTGCCCGGCACCAGCACGTTGGCGAGCCCTCTGGCCCGCACCCGCAGGCAGAGGTCCACGTCGTTGAACAGCACTGCGTAGCGCGCTGCGTCGAAGCCGCCGAGCGCATCGAAGAGGCTGCGGCGGATGGCCATCAGCGCGCCGGTGACGCCGACGACCTCGCTTCGCCGACGCTGACGCCCCTGATACCCCGGCGCACGCCCGGACAGGAAGCGCTCGGCGTGTCGCACCCGCGCCTCGCCCGCCAGCACGAGGCCGGCGTGCTGGACCCGCCCGTCGGGATAGAGGAGCCGGGCGCCCGCGACGCCGACGCCCGGCGCCTCGACGGCCTCCACCAGCGCGTGGAGCCAGCCCGGCTCGGTGAACTCGATGTCGTTGTTGGCGAAAACCAGTATGTCGCCGGCTGCGGACCGGGCGCCGAGGTTGTTGAGGGCGGCGAAGTTGAACGGCCGCTCGTCGCGCAGCACCGTCGCGCCCCGCCCTTCCGCCTCGGCGAGGAGGCGCAGCGCTTCGGCGTCACGCGAGCCGTTGTCGACGAGGACGAGCTGCACCCCCGGATAGTCGGTCGCGCGGATCGTCGCGAGAAAGCGCGTCAGGTGGTGCGGCGCGTCCCGCGTTGCGGTCACGACCGTCACGGCGGGTGCCGCCGCGCGGGCCGGATGTCGCGGCGTGCGAGCCGCCCGCCCTCCCCCGACGCGCGGCACCTGCCACCGCGACGCGGCCTCTCGGGCCAACCTGGCGCCGGCGCGGGCGGCGCGCTCCGGCGGCGACAAGGGCCGCAGCACGAGCCGGTCGATCACGACCGTTCCCGCGTACTCGCGCGGGCGCAGGAGCAGGCGCGGCGTCGTCCCGGAGAGATGAACGACGGCGGAGTGGGTCGCCCCGGCCTCGCGGCGCATGGCTGCGAGGCGCGTGCGCGGCGAGGCTGCGTCGACGGCGAGGACCTGCGGCTCGACCCAGGCCGGCGCCCCCGTCTCGTCGCGGAATTCGCCCGTGACGAGAACCGGCCCCGGCCCCCGCGGCGGCGTCAGTTCGAGGCTGAGGATGCCGTTCTCGGCGACGGCGAAGCGATTGCCCGCGACGGTCACCGCCTCGGCCTCGGCGATGCGGACGCCGGTCCAGCCGGCCGGCGTCTCCGGCCGTGTCCGCGGCGCCGTCTCCGCGCGGGGCGGCTGGCGCACCGGACCGAGGCGCCAGTCCGGCGTCAGGGTGTCCCAGGGCGGCAGGGGCACGGCCACCGCCTTTACGTCCGCCACCGGCTCGTCGAGCGGCCAGACGTCGAACCCGTCGATCGGGGCGTCGAGGGCGATCACCGCCGCGCCCGCGTGGATGCGGACGCGGATGGCGCCGAGAGCCGTGACGGCGGCGAGACCGACCGCCCCGTCGGCCGCCAGCGCCACCCGCCATGTCCCTGCCGGAAGCGGCAACGCCAGCCGGGTGACGGCGCGCGGCGCGAGCCTCGCGCATGCCTCGTGCGCCGCCGTGGCCGCCTCCCGGTGCCCGGCACTCGCCGTCAAGGACGGCCTCCGTTGCAGGGATGCTCGGACGCCGCCGGGCCGCGTCCGCCGTCGGCCGGGACGACTGCTGACTCGTTCGTGTACGATCCACCTCGCGGCATGCGACATTCCCGCCACACTGACTTACGGCTGTATCGGAACGCGAAGGGCATCTCATCCATTCGAGGGTGTCCAGTGTCGGTCGGGGCCGTGTGGGTCCTGATGCCGGTGCGGGCGGTTCGAGCGAAGGATCGGCGGGGGCGGCGTGGCGGCTGGTCCACCGAAACGCCAACAATAATCAAGTTTTATACTGCGCGAATGACTGCTAGTGTGCGGCACGGTTCGCTCCACGGGTGTGCCTGCACCGCGCCTTTCGCCCTGCCGATATAAGTATCTGCTTTCAGTGCTGTTTGCATCAGTTAACGGTTGCAACACTCGTATCGAACTAGCGTGCCTTGAAATACCGTGGTTGTCCTGTACGAATTCCCAACGCCAGGTGACGATAGGTCGTACCTTGCCTATACTTAAGGTCGACGGATGCGGCGATCTGGCTTAATCGCTTTCGGGCTAACGAAGCCGGGTCCGCGTATCCGAGGATGATGTGATGATTGCACAGCATATCCGGAGTTGGGTTTATTTACAGTTGGGTGTAGGACGCTCGCGCGGATGCAACGAAGGCAGGGCAGCGTAACTTGACCCGACCGCTGATCCTTTTTGATCTGACCAGACTGGTTTCGGCCTCGGGCCGTTCGGCGCCGACCGGGATCGAGCGCGTCGAGCTGGCCTACGCCAAGTGGCTGCACGGGCTCAGCAGCGCGGACGTCCGATTCGTCGTCACCATGCAGAGCGTGCGCATGATCGCGGACGCTGCGGTGCCGCAGTTCCTGGAACGGCAGGAGGCCACGTGGGACGCCGGTGCCCAGGGCTTCTCCGCCGAAAGCGCGATCCTCAACGTCAACGAGTTCCTCGCCGGCGACGGTTCGCCGACCGCCCCCCGCCTCGGCTACCTGTCGAAGGAGGAGCGCGAGCTGCGCCGCTCCCGCCGCGGCGTGACGGGGCAGCAGACCAGCCGCTCGCCGATCGCCACCTGGGCGCAGCACATGTCGGCGAGCTGGGCGCGCGAGCCGCTCACCCCGCTGCTGCGCCAGAACCACCGCGACCGCCCGGTGATCTACCTGCGCGCCTCGCTGGACCGGCTCGAGCGTCCGGCTCCGATCGAGCGCATCAAGGCCTTCCCCGGCGTGCGGATGGTCAACGTCTGCCACGACCTCATCCCGCTCGATTTCCCCGAGTTCGTGCGCCCCGGCACCGCGACGACCTGCGCCGCGCGGGTGGAGACGCTCGCCAAGCACGCCGACGGCATCATCTCCAGCTCGCACTACAGCGCCGCGCGGCTGCGCCAGTATCTCGGCCCGAAGCCGCCGAAGATCACCGTGTCGCACATCGGCTCGGAGCCGGCGCGGCACGACTGCGCGCTGCCGCCGCTGGTCGATTCGCCCTACTTCCTCGTCGTCTCGACGATCGAGGCGCGCAAGAACCACATGCTGCTCCTCAACGTGTGGCGCCGGCTGGTGGACGACCTCGGCCACGCGGCACCGAAGCTCATCATCGCCGGCAAGCGCGGGTGGGAGGCGCAGACCCCCATCGCCGTGCTCGACCGCGTCCGCCAGCTCTCTAGCCACGTCTACGAGGCCGGTGCCGTCCCCGACGCCGCGCTCGACCTCCTGCGCCGCAACGCGACGGCGGTCCTGATGCCCTCCTTCGTGGAAGGCTTCGGCATGCCCGTCACAGAGGCGCTGTCGGTGAACACCCCTGTCATCGCCTCCGACATCCCGGTCTTCCGCGAGATCGTCGGCAACGCAGCCGAGCTGATCGACCCGCTGGACGGTCCCTCGTGGCGCCGCGCCGTGATCGAGTATGCCGAGAAGAACTCGCCGCGCCGCGCCGCCGCGCTGGAGCGGGCGAGGCGCTACGAGCCGCCGCAGTGGTCCGACCACTTCCGCGACGTGCGTAACTTCATCGAGGAAGTCGGCCAGGTGCAGCCGAAGATCTACGTTCCGGCCCGGCGCCGGCCGACCTTCGCCGCCAGCCTCCTCGGCGTCTCCCCCTCCCGCACGCTGCTCTAGCCCCTCCCCCGGCCCCCGCTCCGCCGCCGGCGTCCGCCGGACGGGCGCCGCAGGGGTGGACTCTCGGCCCGGGGCGCAATCTGACCTTTGACCGGTGCGGCGCATCCGCTATCACACGCGGGAAACGTGTGTGTGAGGCAAGGGGGAACCGCTTGACCGCAATCATTGACATCGTCGGCCGGGAAATTCTCGATAGCCGCGGCAACCCGACGGTCGAGGTCGACGTCACGCTGGAAGACGGCGCGATGGGCCGCGCGGCTGTCCCTTCGGGTGCATCCACCGGCGCCTACGAGGCCGTGGAACGTCGCGACGGCGACGAGCGCTACGGCGGCAAGGGAGTCGCCGGGGCGGTCGAGGCCGTCAACGGCGAAATCTTCGACGCACTCTCCGGTCTCGACGCCGAGCGTCAGCGTGACATCGACGAGACGATGATCGCGCTCGACGGCACCGAGAACAAGAGCCGGCTCGGCGCCAACGCGATCCTGGGCGTCTCGCTCGCGACCATGCGGGCCGCGGCGGCCTCGGCGCAGCTTCCGATCTATCGCTATGTCGGCGGCGTCAACGCGACCGTGCTGCCGACCCCGATGATGAACATCCTGAACGGCGGCGTCCACGCGGACAACCCGATCGACTTCCAGGAGTTCATGGTGATGCCCGTCGGCTACCCCTCCTTCTCGGAGGCGCTGCGGGCCGGCGCGGAGATCTTCCACGCCCTGAAGTCCAAGCTGAAGCAGGCCGGGCACAACACCAACGTCGGCGACGAGGGCGGCTTCGCGCCGAACATCCCGTCGGCCAAGGCCGCGCTCGACATCATCATGGAAGCCGCCGCCTCGGCCGGCGCGCGGATGGGCGAGGACGTCTTCATCGCCCTCGACTGCGCCTCGACCGAGCTGGTGGCCGACGGCCAGTACCGCCTGGAAGGCGAGCAGCGCACGCTGCAGCCGGCCAAGATGGTCGACTACCTCGCCGAGCTCGTCGACGCCTACCCGATCATCTCGATCGAGGACGGCATGGGCGAGGACGACTGGGACGGCTGGGCGCTGCTGACGGAGCGGATCGGCTCCAGGTGCCAGCTCGTCGGCGACGACCTCTTCGTGACCAACGAGACGCGGCTGGCCGAGGGCATCTCCAGGAAGATCGCCAACTCGATCCTCGTGAAGGTCAACCAGATCGGCACGCTGACCGAGACGCTGGACACCGTGGAGCTGGCGCACCGCTCCGGCTACACGGCGGTGATGAGCCACCGTTCGGGCGAGACCGAGGACTCCACGATCGCCGACCTCGCGGTCGCCACGAACTGCGGTCAGATCAAGACCGGCTCCCTCGCCCGCTCCGACCGCACGGCGAAGTACAACCAGCTCCTGCGCATCGAGGAGCAGCTCGGCTCCTCCGCCCGCTACGGCGCCCACGGCCTGCCGCTCCGCTCGGAGTAGTCCGGCAGCCCCGCTCGTCGGGGCTCACGCCAGAACGCCCCGCGGCTCCCTCCTCCGGAGGACGGCCGCGGGGCGTTTTCATTTCGGCCGCCGGGGCTCGCGAGCCTGACCGCCGGGGCGACGGGCCGTTACTGGGTCGTCCAGCCGCCGTCGACGGGGATCGACGTCCCGGTGATGTTGTGCGCGACGGGGTTGCAGAGCCAGAGCGCCAGCGCGCCGATCTCCGAGGGGTCGGACAATCGCCGGGTGGGCTGCTTCTCGGCAAGAAGGCTCGCGATGCCGGCATCCCGGTCTCCGCCGTACTCCGCGGCGCGCGCCTCGATCTGCGGCGTGAGGATGGCCGTCTCGGTCCAGCCGGGACAGATGCAGTTGACGGTGACGCCGCCGGAGGCCTTGCTGCCCGCCGCCGCGTATTCGAGCGCCGCGACCCGGCTGAGGCCGACGAGGCCGAACTTCGAGGCGACGTAGGGCGCCTTCTCGACCGATGCGACGAGGCCGTGGACGGAGGCGATGTTGACGACGCGCCCGTAGCCGCGCTCCCCCATCCCCGGCATCGCGAGGCGCATCGTGTGAAATGCGGCGGAGAGGTTGACCGCGAGGATCATCTCCCACGTCTCGCGGGTGGCCTCCCTGAGGGAGACCGTCTTCTGGATTCCGGCGTTGTTGACGAGGATGTCCGGCCCGCCCCAGATCGAGACCTCGTGCATCAACGCGTCGATGGCGTCCGGGTCGCGCATGTCGGTGCCGTAGAACCGGGTCTCCGGCGCGCCGGCCTCGCGGATCGCCGCCTCGGCCCTCGCACCGTCGTCGTGGGTGACGAGGCCGTGGACGGCGACGCGCGCCCCGGCCGAGCCGAGCGCCTTGGCGATGGCGAGGCCGATCCCCTGGACCGAGCCGGTGACCAGGGCGGTCTTTCCCTCCAGATAGCGTTCCGTCATCGCATCCCCTTCCCTATGCGGCTGATTTTCGGGGGAGCTTAAACGCTTGCGGCGGCCGGTGGTCGGGCGCCGGAGGAATTTTTCACCGCCGCCCGCCCTGCCATCCGGAACGCCTCATCAGCCGGTCAGGTGTCCTCGCCACCTCCCCAGATGGCGGCGAGGCGGGCGCGCTCCTCGGCGAAGCGGCCGGCGGCGATGGCGTCGCGCAGGTCCGCCATCAGGCGCTGGTAGTAGGCGATGTTGTGCCAGGAGATCAGCGTCGCGGCGAGCGGCTCGCCGACCTTCACCAGGTGGTGCAGGTAGCCGCGCGAGTACTCACGCGAGGCGTGGCAGTCGATCGCCGGGTCGAGCGGCGTGTCGTCCGTCGCGAAGCGCGCGTTCTTGAGGTTGATCTTGCCCTCGGACGTGTACGCCATCCCGTGGCGTCCCTCGCGGGTGGGCATCACGCAGTCGAACATGTCGATCCCGCGCGCGACGGCGCCGATGAGGTCGCCGGGCGTCCCGACCCCCATCAGATAGCGGGCCGAGGTCGCCGGGAGCGAGGGCTCCGTCACGTCGATCGTGGCGAACATGTCCGCCTGCGGTTCGCCGACCGCGAGCCCGCCGATGGCATACCCGTCGAAGCCGATGGCGACGAGGCCCTCGGCCGAACGTGCCCGCTCCGACGGGTCCGTGCCGCCCTGGACGATGCCGAACTGCAGCCGCCCGGTCCCCGCCTCGAGGAAGGTGCGGCGCGCGCGGGCGCCCCAGTCGAGGCTGATCGTCACGGACCGCGCGATCGCCTCGGCGTCGGCCGGGAGGCGGACGCATTCGTCGAGCTGCATCTGGATGTCGGCGCCCAGCTTGAGCTGGATGTCGACGGCCGACTCGGGCGTCAGACGGTGCATCGAGCCGTCGACATGGCTCTTGAAGGTCACGCCATCCGCATCGATCTTGCGCAGCGCCGACAGGGACATGACCTGGAAGCCGCCGGAATCGGTGAGGATCGTGTGCGGCCAGTTCATGAAGCGGTGCAGCCCGCCGAACGCTGCCACCCGGTCCGCTCCGGGGCGCAGCATCAGGTGGTAGGTGTTGCCCAGAACGACCTGCGCGCCGGTGGATTCCACGTCGCGCATCAGCATCGTCTTGACGGTGGCCTGGGTGCCGACCGGCATGAAGGTCGGCGTCTCGACGGTGCCGTGCGGCGTCACCAGGCGCCCGCGCCGGGCGCCACCGTCGACGTGCAGAAGCTGGAAACTCATGACTTGTCCGGGAAGAGGAGCGAGGCGTCGCCGTAGGAGTAGAAGCGGTAGCCCTCGGCGAGGGCGTGGTCGTAGATCGCGTGCATCCGCGGCAGGCCGACGAGCGCGGCCACCAGCATCAGCAGCGTGGAGCGCGGCAGGTGGAAGTTCGTCATCAGCGCGTCGACGACGTTGAAGCGGAAGCCCGGACGGATGAAGAGCCGCGTCTCGCCCTCGAACGGCGCGAGCGTTCCGCCGACGGCGGCACTCTCCAGGATGCGCAGCGCCGTGGTGCCGACGGCGATCACCCGCCCGCCCGCGGCCTTCGTGGCGGCGATCTCGGCGACGGTTCCGGCGGTGACGGTGCCGGTCTCGGCATGCATCTCGTGTGCGTCGAGGCGCTCCACCTTCACGGGCAGGAAGGTCCCTGCCCCGACGTGCAGCGTGACGCGCGACAGGGCGATGCCGGCGCGTTCGAGCGCGGCCAGCAGGTCCTCGGTGAAATGGAGCCCGGCGGTCGGGGCCGCGACGGAGCCGGCGGGGTCGGCGTAGACGGTCTGGTAGTCGGTGGTGTCCTGCGCGTCCGGGGCGCGCTTGGCAGCGATGTACGGCGGCAGCGGCATGGAGCCGACGGCGAGCGGATCATCGGCGAAGCGCACGCGCACCTCGGGCCCCGCGCGGGAGAGGAGTTCCGCCTCGACCATGCGGCCGCCGTCGGTGAAGCGCAGGATGTCGCCCGGGGCGACACGCTTGGCCGGCTTGGCGAACGCGCGCCAGGTGCCGGGCGGATCCTCCGCCAGCAACGTCAGCTCGACCCGCGAGACGCTGTCGCCGCGCACGCGCTCGCCCGTGAGGCGCGCGGGCACGACGCGGCTGTCGTTGACGACGAGCCGGTCGCCGGGACGCAGCAGCCCGGGCAGGTCGCGCACGATATGGTCGCCGATCGCCTCGCCCGGGCGGGAGACGAGGAGCCTCGCCGCGTCGCGCGGCACGGCCGGGCGGAGCGCGATGGCCCCGTCCGGCAGGTCGTAGTCGTAGTCCGCGAGGGTGTCGCCCTCGCTCGCAGCGGCGCTCAAATCAGTCGTCGGCCTTGATGTGGGCGCGCACGATCTTGTCCGGGTTCGCCACGGCGCCGTTGTTGGCCTGGGTGCCGGCGTTCAGGGCGTCGACATGCTCCATGCCGTCGATCACGCGGCCGAACACCGTGTACTGGCCGTCGAGGAAGGTCGCGTCACCGAACACGATGAAGAACTGCGAGTTGGCGCTGTTCGGGTTCTGCGCGCGGGCCATCGAGACGATGCCGCGGGTATGCGGGGTCTTGTTGAACTCGGCCTTGAGGTCCGGATAGTCGGAGGAGCCCATGCCGGTGCCCGTCGGGTCGCCGGTCTGCGCCATGAAGCCCGGGATGACACGGTGGAAGACGACGCCGTCGTAGAAGCCCTCGCGCGTCAGCTTCTTGATGCGTTCGACGTGACCGGGAGCGACGTCCGGCAGAAGCTCGATGGTGACCGGACCGTCCTCGAGCTCGAGGATCAGCGTGTTCTCGGGGTCCTGCGCGGCCGCGTGAGCCGTGGAGACCAGCGCCATCGCGACGGCGGCGAGCAGGCGGGAAATCATGACGTATCCTTTCGGGTCGGCGGGGCGGGGCCCCGGTGTCGAACCCATAGCTCAACCAGGGGCTCGGATTGAGAGTTCAGCGCGACGCAGCCCGCGCCATAAGTGCTTTAGCCACATGTGCCGGCACGAACGGCGAGACATCGCCCCCGAGCGCCGCGATCTGGCGAACCAGGGTCGCCGTGATGTGCCGTGTCGCGGGCGACGCGGCGACGAAGATCGTCGACAACTCCGGCGCGAGAGTCCCGTTCATGCCGGCCATCTGCATCTCGTAGTCGAGATCGGTGCCGTCGCGCAAACCGCGAATGAGGAGGCTGGCACCATGATCGAGCGCCGCGCTGGTGACGAGGTTCTGAAAGGAGACGACCTCGAAGCGCTCCGGGTCGATGCCGTGCTCTGCGACGGCCCGGCGCAGCATCTCCTCGCGCTCCTCGAACGAGAAGAGCGGCTTCTTTCCGGGATGAACGCCGATGCCGACGATGACCTTGTCGCCCACCGCGAAGGCACGCAGCAGAACATCCATATGGCCGTTGGTCACGGGATCGAAGGAACCCGGGTAGAAGGCGATGCGCATGTGAGGGGTTTCCGCTCTCGTCGATCTGCGGCAACAGCATTGCCGTAACCGGATTCTTAACAAGCCTGATCGAGGTTCAGCAATCCCGGCAATAATTATGGTAAACAACTGTTATCATTTATTTTCTCATTGTCAGGGGAACCCTTTCAGGGGCGATGCGTTTTTTGACATAGACCGGCTGAGAGGCGCCCAGGCGCTGGCCGGTGGCCCAGCCGCGCTGAGGAAGCGCCGGCGGTTCAGGGTCGCTGCGAAACGCGCGAGTTGTGACGCACAACACAGGTTAATGCTGGCTTCAGTATTAATTGAATTTGCGTCGCCTGGACTTGAGTAGGGAGATTGACATGAACGCACACCGCCGCCTGTTGACGCCGATCGCCGGTACCGCCATCGCTGGCATCATGATTGCCGCAGCCACCCTGGGTGGCAGCATGTCGCAGAGCACCGCCGCGACGAAGACCGATCGCTTCGCCGTCGTCGGCGACAGCCTGTGTGCCGGACAGGCCTGGCCGAACCTCAGCTCCGAGTGCCTGGCCTGGGCGGACGGCGACGAAACCGGCGGTCCGGTCCGCTTCGTGACGGTCGCCTCGCACGACAAGACCCGTCAGGTGACGACGCTGAACCGCATGCCTGCCGCGGACGCTCCGCTGCAATAATTTCTAAGAAACAGTCAACGCCCTCGTTCAAATGCTGCACAAATTTGTGAGGGACTGTTGCAGATCTGCCGCGAGCGCCTACACTAATGCCTATGTTCGCATGAGGTCCATTATGTACGGTGCCATTCTCAAGAGCTCGATCCTCGCCTCCGTTTTGGGCGCAATCGTGCTCGTCGCAGCCCTGGCTGCGTCCAGCGTGGCTCCCGTCTCGACCAAAGTGGGTCAGAAAAGCGATCTTCTCGTGGCCGCGGCATACCACGCGTGCCCCACGACCGACTGCGAGAAGTTCCACGACGGGTTTGGTGGCTACCAGACCACCGTCGAGCGGGACGAAGACGCTGGCGTGTTCACGTTGACGCGGACACGCACGATGCTGGTGGACTAAAGGACTGACGGCGCGTCAGGCGACGAACCCGTCCGTCCGGGGTCTCACCACCCCTACCACACACGCTCAAGTCCTGGATGTGTCGCGCGTTTCAGCGATGCACCCCGGATGTGTCCGGCCAGGGAGGCCGCACACATCCGGGCGGAAACGTGTCGGCAATGAGAGCTGCCCGGCCCGCGGGGCGTGATGGACGTCGCCCGGTGCGTCTACAAAGCCCCGATATCCTGAAATCGACACGAAGTCGCCCGCGTCCGGCCGGAGCCGGGGCGGGCGTTGTCGTCGTGTGCGGCTACTCCTCGTCGGGTCCGGCGTCCTCGCCGGGACCTTCGGCGCCATTCTCGCCGATCTCACCGTTCTCGTCTTCGTCGCTCTCCTCCGTCACGCGGTCCACGGAGACCACGCGCTCGTCGGCTGCGGTGTTGAAGATGATGACGCCCTGGGTGTTGCGGCCGGCGACGCGGACCCCGTCCACCGGCACGCGGATGAGTTGGCCGGCGTTGGTGACGAGCATGATCTGGTCGCTCTCGTCGACCGGGAAGCCGGCGACCAGCGGACCGTTGCGGTCGTTCACGACCATCGCCGCGATGCCCTTGCCGCCGCGGGAGGTCACGCGGAATTCGAAGGACGACGAGCGCTTGCCGTAGCCGTTCTGCGAGATCGTGATGATCTGCTCCTCCGCCGCGCTCATCGCCGCGTAGCGGTCCTGGCCGAGCGGCATGTCGCCGGTGGTCCCCTCCTCGTCGTCCGCCACGGCCTCGGCCTCGCCGGCCACGGCGCGGCGCATCTTGAGGAAGGCCGAGCGCTCGTCCGGGGTCGTCTCGAAGTGGCGCAGGATCGACATCGAGATGATGCTGTCGCCCTTGCCGAGCGTGATGCCGCGCACACCCGAGGAGTTGCGGCCCAGGAAGACGCGCAGCGACGAGACGGGGAAGCGGATCGCCTGGCCGAGCGCGGTGGTCAGCATCACGTCGTGGTCGGGCGTCGCGATGGCGACACCGACGATGCCGTCGCCGTCGTCGAGCTTCATGGCGATCTTGCCGGCGCGGTTCACGTTGGTGAAGTCGCTCAGCTTGTTGCGCCGCACGTTGCCCAGCGTGGTGGCGAACATGACGTCGTAGTCGCCCCAGGTCTCCTCGTCCTCCACCAGCGGCAGGATGGAGGTGATGCGCTCACCCTCCTGCAGCGGCAGGATGTTGGAGAGGAACTTGCCGCGCGACTGCGGCGCGGCCTGCGGCAGGCGCCACACCTTCTCCTTGTAGACCATGCCGCGCGAGGAGAAGAACAGGACCGGCGTGTGCGTGTTGGCGACGAACAGGCGAGCCACGAAGTCGTTGTCCTTGAAGGACATGCCGGTCCGGCCCTTACCGCCGCGGCGCTGCGCGCGGTAGGTGTCGAGCGGGACGCGCTTGATGTAGCCGGCGTGGGACACGGTGACGACCATGTCCTCGCGGTTGATGAAGTCCTCGTCCTCGAGGTCCGGCCCGCCTTCCATGATCTCGGTCCTGCGGGGCGTGGCGAACTCGTCGCGCACGGCCAGCATCTCGGCCTTGATGATCCCCTGCACGCGGGCGCGCGAGGACAGGATGTCGAGGTAGTCGGCGATCTCGTCGGCGAGCTTCTTCAACTCGTCGCCGATTTCGTCGCGGCCGAGGGCGGTCAGGCGCTGCAGGCGCAGGTCGAGGATCGCGCGCGCCTGCTCCTCGGAGAGACGGATGGTGCCGTCCTCCTGCAGGCGGTGGCGCGGGTCGGCGATGAGGGCGATCAGCGGCGCCATGTCCTGGGCCGGCCAGTCGCGCGTCATCAGCTGCTCGCGCGCGGTCGCGGGGTCCGGCGAGGTCCGGATGAGGCGGATCACCTCGTCGATGTTGGCGACCGCCACGGCGAGGCCGACGAGGACGTGGGCCCGGTCGCGCGCCTTCGCCAGCAGGAACTTGGTGCGCCGCGCGACGACCTGCTCGCGGAAGGCGATGAAGGCGGACAGGATGTCCTTGAGGTTCAGCTGCTCGGGCCGGCCGCCGTTGAGGGCGACCATGTTGGCGCCGAACGAGGTCTGCAGCGGCGAGTAGCGGTAGAGCTGGTTCAGCACCACGTCCGCGTTCGCGTCGCGCTTCAGCTCGATGACGACGCGCATGCCGTCGCGGTCGGACTCGTCGCGCAGGTCCGAGATGCCTTCCACGCGCTTGTCGCGCACGAGGTCGGCGATCTTCTCCACCATGGTGGCCTTGTTCACCTGGTAGGGGATCTCGTCGACGATCAGCGCCTCGCGGCCCGAGCCGATCGGCTCGACGCGCACCTTGCCGCGCATCAGCACCGAGCCGCGGCCCATCTCGTAGGAGGAACGAATGCCGCCCCGGCCGAGGATGATGCCGCCGGTCGGGAAGTCCGGACCGGGGATGTAGTCCATCAGCTCCATGATCGACAGCGCGGGATTGTCGATCAGGGCGATCGTGCCGTCGATCACCTCGCCGAGATTGTGCGGCGGGATGTTGGTCGCCATGCCGACGGCGATGCCGCCGGCGCCGTTGACGAGCAGGTTCGGGAACCGTGCCGGCAGGGCGACGGGCTCGCGCTCGGAACCGTCGTAGTTGTCCTGGAAGTCGACGGTGTCTTTGTCGATGTCCTGGATCAGCGCCGTGGTGGACACCTTCTGCAGGCGCACCTCGGTGTAACGCATCGCCGCCGGAGCGTCGCCGTCGACGGAGCCGAAGTTGCCCTGCCCGTCCACCAGCGGCACGCGCATGGAGAACGGCTGCGCCATGCGCACCAGCGCGTCGTAGATCGCGCTGTCGCCGTGCGGGTGGTACTTACCCATGACGTCACCGACGATGCGGGACGACTTCTTATAGGGCCGGTTCCACTCGTAGTTGCCCTCGTGCATCCCGAAGAGGATGCGCCGGTGCACCGGCTTGAGGCCGTCGCGCACGTCGGGCAGCGCGCGGCTGACGATGACGGACATGGCGTAGCCGAGGAAGGATTTCTCCATCTCGGTCGTGATCGAGACGCCAGAGATTCCCTCTCCGCCCGCGGGCGGGCTGCCGCCACCGGGGTCCATCGGGCCACCACCGTTCGCCGTCTCGTCACTCACGCGCACATTCCCCTTACCGGAGTCTCTCAGTTAGGCGATTCAGGCCTCGTTTGCCAGTTAAGAGCTGGGACTATCCGCAACCCTTATGCGCAAATGCCGCGGGTCAGGCCCTCTCGCCGGCAAGACGGGCCTGTTGGGCGCCGCCGACCACCGCCACGCCGCCGGCCGCGATGAGGAGAACGCAGATCGCGCCGAGCCCGTCGACCGTCGCCGCGAGGCCGACGCTGCGCGCCGCGAAGCCCGCGACCAGCACCGGGATCGACATCGCGAGGTAGCACTGCAGGAAGTAGGCCGCCATCATCTCGGACCGCTCGTGCGCCGCCGCCAGCGGGACGAGGGTGCGCATGATGGCGAGGAAATTCCCGCCGAGACCGAGGCCGAGCACCATCAGCCCGCCGACCACCAGCGCCGGCGCCCCGAGGTGGACGCCCGTCACGACGAGCGCGATGCCGAGCATCGACAGCGGCGCGGCGAAGCGCACGATGGCGTGGGGCGCGACGCCGCGCAGGACGTGCGAGGAAAACGCCGCCGGAAGAAACACGCTCGCCACGATCGCCCCGCCGAGGAGCGGACTGTGGATACCCGTCGCGCGGGCGACGACCCCCGGCATCAGCGACATTGCGAACCCGCAGAGCGCCCAGTGGCCGACGTTGAGCGGCGTGATGCGCAGCATCGCCGTGCGGGCCGCCTCCGGGATCCGGATCCGCGGCACCAGCGACACCGGCGTCGCCACCCGCTCGGCGTTCGTCTCCGGGAATACGAAGGTGAGCGCGGCCTCGGCGAGGCAGAGCGCGAGGATGACGCCGTAGACGAGATGCAGCGGCTCCGGCGCGTACGTCACCAGCACCGAGGAGCCGAAGCCGCCGAGCGCCATGCCGAGGAGCGGGGCGAGGCCGTTCACCTGCGCGCCGAGCCGCCTGTCGCAGTCGACCAGCGCGGCGCCGAGCGAGGACACCGCGATGCCGGTCGCGAAGCCCTGGATCGTGCGGCCGACGAGCAGCGCGGCCAGCCCGTCGGCGCGCAGGAAGATCAGCATCGCCGTCGCCTGGAGGAGGAGCGCCGCGAAGATCACCGGGCGCCGGCCGAAGCGGTCGGACAGCGAGCCCATGAACAAGAGCGCGCCGAGCAGGGTGAAGGCGTAGACGGTGAAGACGACCGTGAGGAGGCCAGCGGAGAGGGCGAAGGCCTCGCGGTAGAGGACGTAGAGCGGCGTCGGCGCGACGGCGGCCGCGAAGTAGGTGCCGAGAACCGCGGCGTGGAAGCCGAGCGTCGCCCTCCCCGCCCGGGGCGCGGTACCCGCGACGGCGGAGACGGACGGCGCAGCGGCCGCGGACGTCAGGATCGACGCCGGCGCGGCGCCGGTTCCGGCCGCGCCACGGCTCGGAACCGTCATGCATGGGGAGGATGTCATGGACACGGGCTCACCTTAATGCCAAATCATTGCGTTAAGGATCGACCCGCTTGGGTGCTAATGCAAATATTTTGCGTTAGTGGCCGAGCAATGCAGATATGCGTGAGATGGACAGCGACGCGACCACCGACACCCGACCGACGCCCCGCCCCGGCGGCCGCAGCGCCCGCGTCCAGCGTGCGGTGCACGACGCCGTCAACGCCCTCCTCGGCGAAATCGACCGCGCCCAGATCACCGTCCCGGCGATCGCGGCGCGCGCTGGGGTGACGCCGTCGACGATCTACCGACGCTGGGGCGACCTCGGCGAGCTGCTGGCCGACGTGGCGGTGGAGCGCCTGCGGCCGGACACCCCTCCGGAGGACACCGGCAGCGCCCAGCGCGACGTGCTCCTCTACGTGACGCAGTTCGCCGACGAGATGGCGAGCGGGCCGGGCCGGACCGTCCTGAGGGACGTGATCGGCAGCACCGCGGAGAACCGGAGCGGCACCTGCTGCAACGTCACCCGCAACCAGCTCGAGCTGCTCGGCGAACGGGCGGCGGCACGCGGCGAGGACTTTCCCGGCGTGGAATACCTCATCGACACGGTGATCGCGCCGATCATCTTCCGCATCCTCTCCAACGAGCCGCCGGGCGAGGCGCGCGTGGCGGCCCTCGTCGCCCACGCGTTCGGCACGATGCCGGACCCGTCCCGCGCCGCCCCGGCCCTGTCGGCGCCTTCGTCCTAGCGTGTTCCGGCGCGCCGTCGACGCGGGGGTGCCCGCGACGGGTCTCGACCGGAAGATTGCGTGTGCGGGAACCGGAACGGCGCGGCGGCGAGGCTCGCGTGTCAGTCGGCGGCGAAGCGCAGCATGAGGGCGGTCGCGTCGTCGGAACGCTTGAAGCGCGGGTAGCGCGTGCAGTCCGGGTCGTCCGCCTCGACGGCGCGGATCGTCGCGAGCGTCCCGTCGACGTCGCCCTCCACGGCCGCCATCAGGCCGGCGCCGTCGTAGAGGCCGTAGTCGTCGATGGCCGCCTCGAAGCCGTCGGTGATCAGCAGCGCCCGGCCCTGGCGCGCGCCGTAGACATGCTGACGCGCCCGGCGGACGCTGCCGTGATCCGGCGCGAAGACGGGATAGCCTTCGGGGGTGTTGGCAGTGTTGCGCACCGTGCGCAGGTAGGCCGTGACCTCGGGGGTCCGCCCCTGACCGCCCCCCATCAGCCGGCGGGCGCTCTCATTCTCCCACTGCCGCTGCTGGTCGGAGCCGCCGACGCGGTGCATCACGCCGTCGGTCTCGATCCAGAGGCCGCAGTCGCCGAGCTCGACGATCTCGATCACGTCGCCGAACCGGGCGAGCATGACGGCGGCGGTCGGCACCTCGTAGCGCTCACGCGGCGCACGGCGGCGCTCGGCGTTGAAGCGCTCGGTGGCGACGTTCGCGGCGGACCGCAGCAGCTCCAGCGGCCGCGTCTCGGCTTCCGCGCCCGCCATCAACGCCTCGTGCAGCACGGCGGTGAGCCAGGCCGCATCGCTCGGCGCGTCGAGCAGCGCCTCGTCGCCGAGGCCGGTCGCGCCGTCGATCACCCAGGCGTAGAGGCCGGCCGACCCGCAGCCGTCCTCGTTCGCCCGCCGCGGCGACCCCGGGGCGCTGACCGAGGCGCGGACCTCGATCAAAACGGGATGTCGTCGTCGAACGGCTCGGGCGACGAGGGACGCGATCCACCGCCACCGCTGCCGCCGCCATAGCCGCCGCCGCTACTGCTGCCGCCGCCACCGCGATCGGAGTAGCCACCGCCGCCACTGCCGCCACCGTAGTCGCCGCCACCGCCGCCGTAGTCGCCGCCACCACCGTAGTCGCCGCCGCCGCCACCACCGCCGCGACTGTCCAGCATCTCGATGGTGCCGCCGAAGTTCTGGATCGCGACCTCGGTCGTGTAGCGCTTCTGGCCCTGCTGGTCTTCCCACTCGCGGGTCTGAAGCTCACCCTCGATGTAGAGCTTCATCCCCTTCTTCATGTACTGCTCGACCACGCGGCAGAGGCCTTCCGAGAACACCACCACGCGGTGCCACTCGGTCTTCTCACGTCGCTCGCCGGTCCCGCGGTCGCGCCAGGTCCGGGACGTCGCGACGCGCAGGTTGGCGATCGGACGGCCGTCCTGTGTCCGACGGATTTCCGGATCGGCCCCCAGATTGCCGATCAGGATCACCTTGTTGACGCTCCCAGCCATGCCGGTCCCTCCAGTCTTCGGGCGCGCACCCTAGCGCACCGCGGCGAATCAGAAAGCGCGACGGTGAATTGGTCCACAGTGGACCGTCCGTCACGCAGCATACATCCCCAGCCGAGAGCCTTATTCGGCCTCGGCGTCGTCCTCGTCGGTCGCCACCTGCGCGGCGAGCTCGTCGAGAACGCCGAGCTTGGCGAGCTTGGCCCGCAGCGGATGATCCTCGTCCTTGAAGCGGTTCGAGTAGGGCATCCGCGTGCCGAGCACACGGCCCAGCGCCGACCGGTCGAGCCGGTAGGCGAAGGCGTTGATCTCGTGGAAGACCTCCGCGAGCGAGGCGAGCTCGGCCTCCGACAGCGCCAGAGGCGCGCTCGGCCGCTCCGTCGACGGCGGCAGCTCGATGCCGAACTCCTCGCGCAGGAAGGCGACATGCGGCGCGGAGCGCTTGCGCACCCGGTCGAGCGCGGCCTCCGGCAGCACGTAGCGCGGGCCCTTGATGAAGTTGAAGGCGCGCTGCTGGTCGTACGGCATCTTGCGGTCCGGCATCCGCGCCATCGCCCGGTCCAGCATGTGGATGCCGAGGACGGAGAGCCCTTCGTTCACCGCCTGCCGCTGGAGCGCCGGGCCTGCCGACGCGCAGCCGAGGACGCTGAGCGCGTCGTCGATCACGTCGCCGTTGGCGAGCTGCGCCCGGTCGAAGGGACGCACGATCATGTTCTCCTTGCCCACCGCGCTGCGCCAGCGGGTGATGATCTGCGTCAGGTTGAGGATGCGCGGCTGCGCCTCGATCTCGGCGAGCGGACGCCCAGAGCGCACCCCCTGGTGCGCCGCGCTGATCGCCAGCGCCACCGGCTCGCGCACGTAGATCAGCACCTGGACCCGTCCGGCGATGTCGCGCATCGACGCGAGGCAGGCCTCGATCTCGTCCGGGGCGAGCCGCAGCAGCGTCTCCGAGCTGATCAGCCCCTGCGGCAGCCGGTTCGCCTTCGCCTCGTTGCGGTACTCCTTCAGGAACTTGGACTCGTTGCGCGCCTTGGTGCGCTTCGAGAAGGGTCGGACGAGGGCGTGGTTCGTGCGCGTCTTGCCGTAATAGTACAGCCCGTGCGCGGCCAGCGTCGCGGCATTGTCGCGAAAGGTGGCCTGAAGGGACGTCGTGCCGGTCTTCATGTGGCCGATGTGCAGGGTCAGGACGTCCACGGAATGCCTCGGGTCTGGTCGCGGGTCGCTGCGGTTTGCGCCAGCCGCCGGGCAGCGGTCAACTCTCCCCTGCGGCCTGTGGATTTGCGGAACAATGGTGCAAGGTCCATCTGTAGCATTGACCATCGCCCGTCGATGTTCCAGTTTTGGACCAACAGGTTTCCCCCGGAGTCCTTGGTATGACCATACGCGCGCGCGCCGCTGCGGACCGCAAGCTCGTCGTCAAGGGGGCGCGCGAGCACAACCTTAAAGGGGTCGACGTCTCGCTGCCGCGCGACACGCTGATCGTGTTCACCGGTCTGTCCGGCTCCGGCAAGTCCTCGCTCGCCTTCGACACCATCTACGCCGAAGGCCAGCGCCGCTACGTCGAGAGCCTGTCGGCCTACGCCCGCCAGTTCCTCGAGATGATGCAGAAGCCGGACGTCGACCAGATCGACGGCCTCTCCCCCGCCATCTCGATCGAGCAGAAGACCACCTCGAAGAACCCGCGCTCCACCGTCGGCACCGTCACCGAGATCAACGACTACATGCGCCTCCTGTGGGCGCGCATCGGTGTCCCCTACTCCCCGGCGACGGGTCTGCCGATCGAGGCGCAGACCGTCAGCCAGATGGTCGACCGCATCCTCGCGCTGCCGGAGAAGACGCGGCTCTACCTGCTCGCCCCCATCGTGCGCGACCGCAAGGGCGAGTACCGCAAGGAGCTCGCCGAGCTGCAGAAGAAGGGCTTCCAGCGCGTCAAGATCGACGGCACCTTCTACGAGATCGAGGACGCCCCCGCCCTCGACAAGAAGTACAAGCACGACATCGACGTCGTGGTGGACCGCGTCTCGACCCGTCCGGACCTCGCCAGCCGCCTCGCCGACAGCCTGGAGACCGCGCTCGGCCTCGCCGAAGGCATCGCCGTCGCCGAGTTCGCCGACGAGACCGAAGGCGACAAGCCGAAGCGCATCGTCTTCTCGGAGAAGTTCGCCTGCCCGGTGTCCGGCTTCACCATCGCCGAGATCGAGCCGCGCCTCTTCTCGTTCAACGCGCCGACCGGCGCCTGCCCGACCTGCGACGGGCTCGGCACAACGCTGACCTTCGAGGCCGACCTCGTCGTGCCCGACGCGTCACTGACGCTCGCCGGCGGCGCGGTGCTCCCCTGGGCCCGCACCGGCAACACGAGCCCCTACTACACGCAGACCCTGCAGGCGATCTGCGCCCACTACGACGCCGACATGACGACGCCCTGGCACGACCTGCCGGAGAAGGTGCGCGAGGTGATCCTCTACGGATCGAAGCGCGAGAAGATCAAGTTCACCTACGACGACGGCCTGCGCTCCTACACCACCGCGAAGACCTTCGAGGGGGTGATCACCAACATCGAGCGCCGCTGGAACGAGACCGACTCGCAGTGGGTGCGCGAGGAGCTGGCGCGCTACCAGTCGGACGCGCCCTGCCCGGCCTGCCACGGCTACCGCCTCAAGCCCGAGGCGCTCGCGGTGAAGGTCGGCGGCCAGCACATCGGCGAGGTCTCGGCGCTCGCGATCCGCGACGCGGCGCCGTGGTTCAACGCCCTGCCCGACCGGCTGACCGCGCAGCAGAACGAGATCGCCCGGGCGATCCTGAAGGAGATCCAGGAGCGCCTGCGCTTCCTCGTGGACGTCGGCCTCGACTACCTGCAGCTCTCGCGCGGGTCGCGGACGCTGTCGGGCGGCGAGAGCCAGCGCATCCGCCTCGCCTCGCAGATCGGCTCCGGCCTCACCGGCGTGCTCTACGTGCTCGACGAGCCGTCCATCGGCCTCCACCAGCGCGACAACGCCCGCCTGATCGACACGCTGAAACGCCTGCGCGACCTCGGCAACACCGTCATCGTCGTGGAGCACGACGAGGACGCCATCCTCGCGGCCGACTACGTCCTCGACATCGGCCCCGGCGCCGGCGTCCACGGCGGCGAGATCACCGCCGAGGGCACGCCCGACGAGATCATCGCCAACCCCAACTCGCTGACCGGCAAGTACCTGTCGGGCGTCCTGGAAATCCCGCTGCCCGAGAAGCGGCGCGCCAGGAAGAAGGGCAAGGCGATTAAGGTCGTCAACGCGACCGGCAACAACCTCCAGGGCGTCACCGCCGAGTTCCCGCTGGGGCTCTTCACGGCCGTGACGGGCGTGTCGGGATCCGGCAAGTCGACGCTGGTGATCGAGACGCTGTACCGCGCCGTCTCCCGCAAGCTGAACAAGTCCCGCGAGGTCCCCGCCACGCACGAGGCGATCACCGGCCTGGAGCACCTCGACAAGATCATCGACATCGACCAGTCGCCCATCGGCCGCACGCCGCGCTCGAATCCCGCCACCTACACCGGCGCCTTCACCCCGATCCGCGACTGGTTCGCCGGCCTCCCCGAGGCGAAGGCGCGCGGCTACGGTCCGGGCCGCTTCTCCTTCAACGTCAAGGGCGGGCGCTGCGAGGCGTGCCAGGGCGACGGAGTCATCAAGATCGAGATGCACTTCCTGCCCGACGTCTACGTCGAATGCGACGTCTGCAAGGGCAAGCGCTACAACCGCGAGACGCTGGAGATCGAGTTCAAGGGCCGGTCCATCTCCGACGTCCTCGACATGACCGTCGAGGAGGGATGCGACTTCTTCTCGGCCGTCCCGGCGGTGCGCGACAAGCTCGTGACGCTGAACCAGGTGGGCCTCGGCTACATCCGCATCGGCCAGCAGGCGACCACCCTCTCGGGCGGCGAGGCGCAGCGCATCAAGCTCGCCAAGGAGCTTTCCAAGCGGGCCACCGGGCGCACGCTCTACATCCTCGACGAGCCGACCACCGGGCTCCACTTCCACGACGTCGCCAAGCTCCTCGACGTCCTGAAGCAGCTCGTCGACCAGGGCAACACCGTCGTCGTCATCGAGCACAACCTCGAGGTCATCAAGACCGCCGACTGGATTGTCGACATCGGCCCCGAGGGCGGCGACGGCGGCGGCCGCATCGTCGCCTCCGGGAGGCCCGAGCAGGTGATGAAGGTCGCCGAAAGCCACACCGGCCACTACCTCGCCGAACTGCTGGAGCGCCGTCCCTCCCGGCGGGAAGCCGCGGAGTAGGTCGGGAAGGCTCCGCCGGCGGCCGGGGATGCGGCGGCGCCTCGCATTCGCCGGAGCGTCGGTACGGGCGGAGCGGCCGAGTGCGAGGGTGTTCCCCCTCGCGCTCCCCCGCCTCGCCGGCGGGCAGGGGTTCAGCCCGGAACGGCGCTTCGCACCCTTCCGACCTGACCCCGCCCCCCGAGGCTGTGACGGCGTGCGGGCGCGTCAAGGGTAAAGGCTCCGCCCGCGCTGCGCGCGCCCTTGACCCGCCCGCACCCCGTCGGAGACGAGCCCCGCGGTCCCCCTGGCCGCGCGGCCTTCCCTACAGCGAGAAGGTGGGGAGGGTGAGGACGAAGCGGGCGCCCTTCCCGGGCGCGTCGCCGACGGTGATCGACCCGCCGTGCGCCTCGACGAGGCCCTTCACGATGGCAAGGCCGAGCCCCGCGCCGCCCGTCGCCCGGTTGCGCGAGGCCTCGAGTCGCACGAACGGCTCCAGCAGCAGCGCCCGGTCGGACTCGGCGATGCCCGGGCCCTCGTCGTCCACGGTGAAGACGACGGACCCGGGCGCCGCCGTCAGGCTGACGTGCGCCCTCGCGCCGTACTTCACCGCGTTGTCGACGAGGTTCGCGATCATCCGTTTCAGGGCAAGGCGGTCGCCGAGGACGCTGGCGTCCGTCGCGTCGTCCGCCACGACGAGCGTCACCGGCGCGCCCAGCTCGCCGCGGCCGCCCACCTCCTCGCGCACCAGGTCGGCGAAGGTGAGGAGCTCTTCGGACAGCTCGCCGACGCCCGCGCGCGTCGCGACGATGGCGTCGTCCAGCATCGCGACGATGTCGATCACGTCGCGCACCGCCCGGTCCCGCGTCTCGCTGTCCGGCAGCTGCTCCAGGCGCAGGCGCAGCCGGGTCGCGAAGGTGCGGACGTCGTGGGAGATCCCCGCCACCATCACCATCCGCGAGGCGACCAGCGTGGCGAGGCGCGCCTGCAGCCGGTTGAAGGCCGCGACCAGCGAGCGGATCTCCGGCGCCGAGGAGCGCGACTGCGGCAGCGGCGGCGAGGAGCCGGAGAGGTCGATGGCGTCCGCCGCCTCCGCCAGGCGCCGCAGCGGCGCCATCTCCCGGTGCATGATCACCAGCGAAGCGAGCGCGATCAGCGTCCCGATGAGGCCCGCGACGATCCCCACCGGGAGCCCGGCATAGTTCAGCGACGACGGGTTGTGCGCCGTGATGACGAGGGTCTCGCCGGTCCTGAGGCCGATCTGGAAGCGATAGCCCTGGCGCGTGCGCGTCAGGCGGTTGACGAGGCGCCCGGTCGAGGCGACCGGGGTGACCGTCGCCGTCCGCCCGTCGGGGAGCCTCATCGGCTCCGCGTCCTCCGGCGGGGTCGTGCCGCCGGGCCGGAGGGGGGCGGATTCGATGTCGATCTCGAGGCCGGAGGTGTGCAGCGCGTCGCCGAGCGCGGCGCGGTTCTCGCCGGTCTCGTAGAGGGCGACGATGGCCGCGAGGCGCTCGGGCGCCAGCAGCGCCGGCTCCCGGGCCGGGCGCTGCGAGGCGTAGTAGTAGGCGACGTTGCCGAGCCAGGCCGCGACCATCGCCGCGAAGATGATGAGCGCGATCCGGCTGCCGAGGCTGAGCGGTGCCCTCACGTCAGCGGCCGAACCGTGGCGGTAAAGAGGTAGCCGCCGTTGCGCACGGTGCCGACGAGGGCGGAGCCAGGGCTCGCCGCGTCGAGCTTGCGGCGCAGGCGCGAGACCAGCATGTCCACCGTGCGGTCGAACGGGTCGGCGTCCCTCCCGCGGATCTTGTCGAGGATGTAGTCGCGCGTCAGCACCCGCCGGGGCGCGCCGACGAAGCACGCCAGGAGGTCGAACTCGCCGGTCGTCAGCGCGACCTCGTCCCCCTCCTCCGTCGTGAACTGGCGTGCGTCGAGGTCGATGACGAAGCGGTCGAACGCGTAGCGGCGGTTGGTGCGGACCGGCGCCGGATCCGACGCCCGGCGCAGGCGTGCGCGCACCCGCGCCACCAGCTCGCGCGGGCCGAACGGTTTCACGACGTAGTCGTCCGCGCCCATCTCGAGACCGAGCACGCGGTCGATCTCGTCGCTCTTGGCCGTCAGCATCAGGATCGGCACCTGGTCGCGGGCGCGGATGCGGCGGCAGATGGCGAGGCCGTCCTCGCCCGGCAGCATGACGTCGAGGATGATGAGGTCGGGCCGCATGTGGGACATCACGGCGTCGAGCGCCGCGCCGTCGCCGGCGACGGCCACGCCGTACCCCTCCTTCCGGAGGAGGCTGGCGACGAGGTCGGCGATGTCGGGATCGTCCTCGACGACGACCACGTTGGCGGCAGAAACGGTCATGGCAATACTATGGCATCCTCAACGGATATAGTAAATTCAGCTCACGACCTCGTATACAAATTGTTACGCATGGTGACAGATCGCGACAAACCGATGCAGCGGTGAAATTTCATCGCAACAATGACTTTCTATCTTCCTCCTGTCGCCAGCAACAGGGTGGGCCGGGCGCCCACGGACAGGAGGCTACGATGCTCAAGGTTCTGACCGGTTCCGCTCTCGCTCTCGCCCTCGTCGTGGGGACCGCCTCGGACGCGGACGCGTTCAGCCGCAAGCGCACCGTCACCGGGCCGAACGGCAATACGGCGAGCTACAACGCCGACGTCAACTGCGCCGGCGGCACCTGCTCGCGGCAGTCGACCCGCCGCGGCTTCTACGGCAACACCGTGAACCGCAACGGTTCGGTGAGCTGCGCCAACGGGACCTGCAGCGGCGCGAGCTACGCCGAGGGTCCCTGGCACCAGGGCGTGAGCCGCTCCGGATCCATCTCGCGTTACTGATCATTAGTGATGGTGGTGGCGCCGCAGTTCGCCGCCATCATCGCCGAAACCGCCGCGCACCGGCCCTTGCGGCCCGGTCGCCGGCCCAGTGTTCAGGAGTTCGACCCATGAGCCTGACGAGACGAGCAGGAGTGTCCGCCCTGGCCGCGGCCGCTCTGCTCACCGCCGGTGGCATCGCCGCCGCGCAGACCGCCAAGCCGCAGCTCAGCCGTGACCAGCAGGTGGCAATCCTCAAGGCCTGCAAGGACGACTACAAGCGCTACTGCACCGGCGTCGAGCCGGGCGACGGGCGCATCGCCCGCTGCATGGCGGAGCATCGCGAAAGCCTGTCGGACCAGTGTCGGACGACAGTCCGGAACGTCATGTTGAAGTAGGATGGCCGTCCGCGACAGTGCGCGCACGACGGCGCACGTCGCGGATGTCCAGGCCGGCGGCCGGGCGGCGGCGACGTCCGCACCGATCCCCCGCGCCCCCTCCGATCTCACGCCGCAGGACCTCTCGCGGCCGGACCCCGCGCCCCGGGCGCGGCAGATGGCGCCGACCCTCTCGGCTCCGCGGCCGCCCTCCCGAGGGCGCCGCTTCCCGTTCCTCTGGACCGCCATCGCCGTCGCCGCCTGCGGCCTCGCCCTCTTCGGCGTGCGCTACGAGATCCCGCGGCAGGTCGATCACTATCCGATCCTGCCGGCCACCTTCGTCGCCGAGCTGACGGCGCCGGCGACGCTCGACGCGCGCCGCATCGCCAACGTGGCGACCACCGGGGCCGGGCAGATCGTCTCCCTCCCCGTCGAGGAAGGGGACGTGGTCGCCGCCGACGACGTGCTCGCAGAGCTCGACCCGCGCACCAACAGGGCGGAACTCGCCGCGGCCGAGGCGTCCGCGGCGTCGGCGGCCCGCACCGTCGAGATGGCGCGGGCCGAGCTGGCGCGGGCACGCTCCGCGCAGGAGCGCCTCGCCCGGGAGCACCAGCGCCAGACCTCGCTCGCCGGCCGGGGTGTCATCGCCAGCGCCGCGCTGGAGGCGTCCGCCGACGCCCTCGCCCAGGCGCAGGCCGACCGCGACCGCGCCGGGGCCGCCGTCGCCCAGGCCCTCGCCGAGGAGAAGGCCGCCACCGCCCGCACCGACGTGCGCAGGACGCTGCTCGACGAGAGCACCGTGCGCGCGCCCTTCGCCGGCATCGTCACGGACGTCCCCGTCCACGTCGGCGACACGCTGGCGACGGGTGCGCCGGTCGCCACGGTCGTCGACCCCGCATCGCTGATCTTCACGGCCTGGCTCGACGAGGCGAGCGTCGGCGCGATCCGGCCCGGCCAGCGGGCGACGGTGACGCTGCCGGGGACACCGGCCGAAACCCTCGGCGCGCGCGTCCTGCGGGCGGACCGGACCGTGGACAGCGAGACGCGCGAGTTCACCGTCGACCTGGTGCCGGACATGGCTCCTTCCCATTGGGCGATCGGCCAGCGGGCGCGCGTCACGATCGACATTGCAGCGCGCGAGGGCGCGCTGGCGACCCCGACCCGCACGCTCGCACCGCGCGGCGGCGAGCCGGGCGTATGGGTGGTCCGCGACGGCCGGATCCATTGGCGGCCGATCACGCTCGGCGGCGTCAGCGGCGACCGGGTGGAGGTCCTGGACGGCCTCAGCCCCGGCGAGATCGTCGTCGACGCGGACCGACCGTACGAGGCGATGCGGGTGGTGCCGAGGTCGTCCGAGGACGGCTCGTGAACCTCGCCCTCAAGGACATCCTGCACGCGCCGGCCCGCTTCCTCGTGACGATCGCCGGCGTCGCGTTCCTGATCACGGCGGCGGTCGGCATGATCGGGCTCTACCGCGGGATCGTCTCGGACGCGCTCCTGATCGTCGACGTGGTGGGGGCGGACCTCTGGGTCGTCCAGGGCGGGCGCGCCGGCCCGTTCTCGGAACGCTCCTCGGTGCCGATGACGCTGGAGCGGCGCGTCGCGGGGGTCGCGGGCGTCGCGACGACGCGGCGCTTCATGCAGACCAGCGAGCAGTTCACCGCCCGTGGCGCCTCCCGCCGCGCCGCCGTGACGGGGGTCGACCTGTCCGCCGACGACGGGCGCTGGATTCCGCTGGTCCGGGGCCGGATGATCCGCAAGGGGCACTACGAGGCCGTCGTCGACCGCGCCGTCGGCATCGGGCTCGGCGAGACGATCCACCTCGCCGGGGACGACTACGCCGTCGTCGGGATCACGCGGGACATGGTCGACATCAGCGGCGACGGCATGATGTTCGTCTCCATCAACGATGCGATGACCATCGCGGTCGACCGGGTGGCCGCCGAGGTCCGCCTCGCCCGGCGCGCCGGAGAGGCCGATCCGGACCTCAAGGTCGCCGCGGTGCTGACGACGCTCCAGCCGGGGGCCGACTCAGCGACCGTGGCCGCGGCGATCGCCGAATGGGGAGACGTCAACGTCCTGACCGCAGCGGAACAGCGCGAGCTGCTGCTGGGCCAGCGGCTCTGGCGGCTGCGGGTCCAGATCCTCGCCTTCACCTCGGTCCTGCTGGTGGTGACCGCGATCGTGGTGTCGCTCATCGTCTACACGATGACGCTGGAGAAGCTGCACACCATCGCGATGCTGAAGCTGATGGGGGCGCGCGGGCGGCTCATCGCCGTCATGATCGGCGAGCAGGCGGCGCTGATCGGCCTGCTGGGGTTCGCGTTGGGACTGGCGCTGGCGCACGTCATCTTCCCCCTCTTCCCCCGCCGCGTGCTGATCGAGCCGGGCGACAACGCGATGCTGTTCGGCGTCGTCGCCGTCATCGTCTTCGCCTCGGCGCTCGTGGGGGTGCGACGCGCGAACCGGGTGCGGGCGCAGGAGGTGCTGGCGTGACCGCCCTCCCCGCCGAGATCCTCTCCGTCCGCAACGTCTCCAAGGCGTTCCCGTCCGGCGGGACGGTGGTCCACGCGCTGTCGGACGTCTCGCTGTCGGCTGGGCCGGGCGAACTGATCGGCATCGTCGGCGAGAGCGGGTCGGGCAAGAGCACGATGCTCCTCATCGCCGGCCTGCTGGAGCTGCCGACCGAGGGCGAGGTCTGGCTGAAGGACACCAAGGTCTCCGCACCGGGGGCCGACCTCGACGCGATGCGCGCGCTCCGCCGGACGGTCCTCGGCTTCGTCTTCCAGAAGGCGAACCTCATCCCGTTCCTCACCGCCGAGGAGAACGTCGCGCTCGCGCTGACCATCGACGACGTGCCCCGCCGCGCCGCCGTCGACCACGCGCGCGGACTTCTCGATGCGCTGGGGCTGGGGCACCGGCTGGGAAGCATGCCGGCGCGCCTCTCCGGCGGCGAACAGCAGCGCGTCGCGATCGCGCGGGCACTGGCGACGGACCCGGCGCTCATCCTCGCCGACGAGCCGACGGCAGCGCTCGATTCGATGCGCAGCCGCCAGGTGATGGAGCTGCTGCGCCTCATCGCCGATGCGCGCCACTCGGCTGTGGTGGTCGTCACGCACGACCAGCGCTCGCTCGACCTCTTCGACCGCGTCTACACCTTCCACGACGGCCGCATCGCGGACACCGCCTGAGCGCCGCGCAAACGAAAAGCGCCGGGCGCGGGGCCCGGCGCTTCGAAGTCGGATCGGCCGACGTCTCAGATAAGGAAGTCGGAGGCCGTCAGGTCCGTAACGTTGAGCACGGTGAAGGTGAAGTCGGCCTCACCATCCCCGGACACGTCGCCGGACACGATGGAATCGCCGTTCTGCACCACGATCTGGAGCTCGCCGCCGGCGCCGGAGAAGTCGTCGTCGCCGATGATGGTGAAGCCGTCCTTGCCGGCCGTCGACGTGTTGGCGTCGAAGCGGCGCAGCGAGATGAGGTCGGCGCCGTCGCCGAAGTCGGCGATCACGTCGCCGTCCGGCTCGTCGGCTGTGCGGTAGTGGAAGACGTCGTTGCCCGGACCGCCGTCCAGCGTGTCCGCGCCGATGCCGCCGATGAGCTGGTCGTTGCCGGCGCCGCCGAAGAGCTGGTCGTCGTCGGTGTTGCCGAGGAGCTGGTCGTCGCCCTCACCGCCATGCAGGACGTCGTCGCCCCAGCGGCCGCGGAGCTTATCGTTGCCCTCCTCGCCGTACAGCGTGTCGTCGCCGGCGCTGCCGACGAGCACGTCGATCCCGTCGCCGCCGTAGATCACGTCGTCGCCGTTGCCGCCGAGGATCACGTCACGACCGTCGTTGCCGTAGATCGTGTCGTCGTAGGGGGTGCCGGTGTAGTTGTCGTTGCCGGCCGATCCCTCGACGTGCTGCGCCTCGCCGTTGAGCGCATCGTCGAGAACCTCGGTCCCGCGATCGTCGCCGCTGCCGAGGTACATCAGCTCGGCCACGATCTCGTGCACGTCGCCGCGAACGCTGGAGGAGTTCGAGAGGTCGAGATTGTCGAACGCGATCAGCGCGTCGTAGTTGACGATGTGGCCGTCGGAGTCGAGGTCGAAGGTCCCGTCGTCGTTGAAGCTGTCGCCGAGGGTGGCGACGATCACCTCGTCCAGCTCGCCGCTGACCGTGTGGCTGCCGAGGTCGTAGGCGAG